>CAYNOF010000241.1:0-8449 GCA_964398335.1 uncultured Rhizobiaceae bacterium | reverse complement strand
CGCGCTGCGACGGGGCGAGGGATCGCCGACGCTGAGGGGGCGTCGGCCTTTGAGGGGGCGTCCGACCCGGTTTTTCCGGTGTCTGTGGCGACCGCCCCGCCCGCACGTCGCAGCGGAATCTGGCTGATGCTGCCGATCTGGCGCATCGTGATGGGTTGCAGACGGATGTATTTGGCGTTGAGCGCCTCGATGCGATTGACCTCGCCGAGATGCGCGTACTCGACGCGCAGGATGTTGGTGGCGCGCTGGTTGTCGACGATCTGACGGTTGAGCGCCTCGAGACGCTCTTCCAGCCGACGCTCGTGGTACTTCACGACGAACAGGCCGATGCCGGTGAAGATCGCCGCCACGATCCAGAACAGGATGCCGCGGTTGATCATGCCGCCTCTCCCATTCGCTCGCCGACGCGCAGCTTGGCCGAGCGCGCGCGTGGATTGCGCGCAAGCTCCGCCTCGCCCGGCTCGATCGGCCGGCGCGTCACCAGGCGCCAGCCGGGACGACGCGGATCGACGCGGCGTGCATCGGGCAGATGACGCGACGGGCGCGGGCCTTCCTCGGCACGGCCACGCAGGAAACCCTTCACCACGCGATCTTCCAGCGAGTGGAACGAGACGACCGCGAGGCGGCCGCCCGGCGCCAGCACGCGCTCGGCGGCGGCCAGGCCGCGCTCGAGCTCGCCGAGCTCGTCATTCACGTGGATGCGCAGCGCCTGGAAGGTGCGTGTCGCCGGATCGATCGCCGCGCGCGACGCGGCAGGCCCCAGGGCGCGGCGCACGATGTCGGCGAGCTGGCCGGTGCGCTCGATGCGTGCCGTCTTGCGGGCGTTGACGATGGCCCGCGCGACGCGGCGCGACTGGCGCTCCTCGCCGTAGCGATAGATCAGGTCGGCGAGCTCGCCTTCATCGGTGTCGTTGACTACGTCGGCGGCCGACGCGCCGCTCGTCGACATGCGCATGTCCAGCGGGCCGTCGAAGCGGAAGGAGAAGCCGCGCTCGGCGCTGTCGATCTGCATCGACGACACGCCGAGATCCAGCGCCACGCCGTCGACCGTGCCCGATGCGACGTCGTTGGCGGCCAGCAGGGTGTCGAGATCGCCGAAGCGGCCCTCGATCAGGCGCAGGCGGCCGGCATACTGCGCGACGAGAAGCTGGCCGGCATCGATCGCGGTGGGGTCGCGATCGATGCCGACTAAGCGGCAGGCAGCCGCGCCCAGCAGCGCACGGGTGTAGCCACCCGCGCCGAAGGTACCGTCGACATAGAGCGCGCCGTCGCGCGGCAGCAGCGCCGCGACGACCTCGTCGACGAGAACGGGGATATGGGCCGCGCTCATCGCCCGTCTCCCGGCAGCGGCACGACGCGGCGGTTGGCGATGCGCGCCATGAAGCGATCGCGCTCGCGCTCGGACTGCGCGGCCCAGGCCGACGCGGTCCAGATCTGGAAATAGGAGTTGCGGCCGACGAAGGCGAGCTGCGCCGGCTTCTCGCCGCCGCCGTTCACGCCCAGCGCTGTCCACAGGGTCGCGGGCAGCGACAGGCGGCCTTCGCTGTCGAACGACACGTCGATGGCGACACTCGAAAGATAGGCTGCGTCGTTGTCGCCTTCGACGAACAGCTCGGTCTCGAGCGTGCCGGCGCGCGCTTCGCTGTCGCTGCGCAGCTTGGCCATCAGCTGGCCGAAGCCGCCCTTGCCGCGCGCGTCGATCGCCGTGTGGGTCAGCGACTGGAAGGCGATGAAACCGTCGAAGCCGTCGTGGCTGAGATGGGCGCGCCAAGCGGCCGGGACGGATACACGCCCCTTGCCGTCCACCTTCATCAGGTATGTGGATAGGAACATGTCCCATCCCCCATGCGCCCGGTTTTTGAGCCCCCTCCGCCCCACGCGGAACCGGTGGCATCCCCCGCCGACTTCAGCGGCTTACGGGATATCATGGGATATCATGGGAAACAGCGGTCGTCAAACCTTTGCACAGGCAAAAATGGCCGCTTGGTGAAGGGGTTAGCCTCAGTGAGGCTGAAGTCAGTCCTCCCGCTAATGGTGCGCGACCATGCGGTCGCCCTCTACCGGCTGCGGAAATCGCTGCCGGGAATACAGATCAGGCATATGCGTCATACGCAATCCGGATTGAATCACGGTTTGTTCGATGCGTCGAGCGGTTAGACGGCAAACGAAAAAGCCGCCGGGCGGCGAGACGCTTCCACCCGGCGGCCCTACGTCGACCGGCTCACTGCAGCGGCGAGCTGGCCGCGCAAACCGGGATGTAAACGTGCAAACGGGCCTGCGGCCGCACACGGCGGCCGCGACACGCTGACCCGTTCGTTTTGAGAGCTGGCTTAGCGCGGCATCGTCGCGGCACCGACGCCGGCGCCGATCGCACCGCCGATCAGGGCGCCACCGAGGACCGAGACGCCGCCGGTCATGGCGCCCAAGGCCGCGCCGCTGGCGGCACCGATGCCACCGCCCGTCACCGCGCGCTGCCCCCAGGTGTTGCCGCAAGCCGAAAGCACCAGCGACAGCACGATCAAGGTCGGCGCGACCCGCAGGCCGACGTGGGTCTTGGTCATCCTTGCTTCTCCACCTTTTTTGGGGGTGATCGCGCGCCGACCGCCCGGATGGTCACAAACTGGAAGCCTTGCATGGCGACAATATGGCCGCCGACTGTTCGTGCAAGTGTATTCACCGTATCGCATCTCGCGCTTGTCGCCATCCTGTTCATTGACGAAAATCCGCAGCATAGCCGCAGCAAGCGGCGATGCGCGGGAGAGCGCCATGACGTCACCGGTTGTGAAAGTGATCGACCTCGCCTGGGGCCGCCTGCGCGCGCCCGATCTCGACGTGATGGAGGAGTTCCTCACGCATTTCGGCATGGCGCGTTCGGCGCGTACCGACACCGCGCTCTACATGCGCGGCTCCGACGCGCCGCACCACATCCACGTCACCGAGAAGGGCGATCCGAAGTTCGTCGGCTTCGCCTACTACGCACGCAGCGAGGATGATCTCGCCAGGCTCGCCGCCCTGCCCGGCGCCTCCGCCGTCGAGACCATCGACGAGCCCGGCGGCGGCAAGCGCGTGCGCCTGCGCGAGCCCAACGGCTACCAGATCGAGGTCGTGCACGGCGTCGCCGAGCTGCCGCCCATCGTCGTGGCGCGCGACCCGCACAACACCGGCGACGAGCCGCTGCGCCGCAAGGGCCGGCTGATGCGGCTGTCGAAATCGCCGACCATGATCAAGCGCATCGCGCATGGCGTGATGGGCACGCCGAAATTCGACGAGACGGTGAAGTGGTTCCGCGACACGCTGGGCTTCATCCGCTCCGACGACGTCTATGCCGGCAGTCCCGACCACATCATCGGCTCGTTCAACCGCCTCGACCGCGGCGACGACTATGTCGACCACCACGTCTTCTTCTGCGTCCGCCACGAGAAGGCGGGGCTGAACCATCTGTCCTACGAGGTGCCCGACATCGATGCGGTGATGCAGGATCACGAGTACCTCAAGAGCCTGAACAAGTACGAGCACATGTGGGGCATCGGCCGCCACCTGCTGGGCAGCCAGGTCTACGACTACTGGTGCGACCCCTGGGGCCGCACGCATGAGCGCTGGGCCGATACCGACCGGCTGAACGCGGCGCAGGGCGGCAACCTGCTGAGTGTCGAGCAGGGCTTCCAGTCGCAATGGGGCGAGCGGCCGCCGGAGAAGTTCATCAACAACATCCAGCCATAGTCCATTCGACGCGTTCTTTTGGGGGAGCGAGAGATGACAAGGACGATACGCGCGCTCGCGCTGGCGGCGATCGCGACGGTGGCGCTTTGCTGCCCTGCAGCGGCACAGACGGCGCAGGACGCTGCCGACTGGCTCAAGGGCCTGGGCATCAAGCTGAACTACAAGGACGCCACGCCCGAGCTGGTGATGGAGGCCACCTCGGTCGATTTCGGCGCGCTGGCACGCGACAAGACGCTCGATCCCGCCGACCTCGCCAAGCTCAAGGTGTTCCCCAAGCTGGTCGATGTCGGGCTGGGCAACAAGGCCGGCACAGACCAGGCGGTGGCCGTGCTGGTCAAGACGGTGCCCAGGCTGCAGCGCCTGAGCGTGCATTACTCGGCGATCACCGACGCGGCGCTGGCCGATATCGCCACGCTCGCCGAGCTCACCGAGCTCAAGATGTTCACCACCAAGGTCACCGCGGCGGGCATGGCGCATGTCGCCAGGCTTTCGAAGCTGCAGATGCTGGACGTCAGCAGCACGGCGATCGGCGATGCCGGGCTCGAGGCGATCAAGGGCCTGCCGGCGCTGCGCAGCCTGTGGTTCAACTCGATGAAGGGCGTCACCCGCAAGGGCATGGCGGCGATCGCCGCGCTGCCGGCGTTGCGCAACCTGGTGATCCAGTTCGCCGAGATCAACGAGGAGATCGAGGAGCTCGGCAAGGCGCCGGTGCTCGAGGACGTCACCTTCATGTCGAGCAAGCTCGACGACGCCGGCGGCCAGCATCTCGGCAAGCTGAAGAACCTGCGCCGCCTGTTCGTGTGGAAGACCAAGATCACCGACAAGTCGATGCCGGCGATCGCCAGCCTGGCAAAGCTGGAGACGATCTACCTCAACGACACGGCGATCACCGATGCCGGGCTGAAGGAGCTGGCCGCCAACAAGGAGCTGCAGACCCTGTGGCTCGACAACACCGCGATCGCCGATGCCGGCCTGGCGTCGCTGACCGGCCTGCCCAAGCTGTCGTGGATCAAGCTCGACGGCACCAAGGTCACCGATGCGGGGATGAAGTCGCTGGCGCAGATCAAGTCGCTGACCACGGTGGGCCTCGCCAAGACCGCGGTCACCGAAGCCGGCCACAAGGTCCTGCTCGACGCCAATCCGAAGATGCGCATCAGCAAGTAGGCCCAGGCAACCGGCAAAGCGTCAGACGGCCTGTAAGCCGGGTTCTGTTCCCGCCCCGCCGGCGCAGGGCCTTGGGGCGTTCGACGACCATTCCTCTGGGGCGTGCGTCACCGCACGCCTCGCGCGACCGACCCGGACAGCGACGCGGAAACGCGTTTCGGCCGGTCGCCCGGCCCGTGCCATCCCTATTTGGTCTTGCTCCCGGTGGGGTTTGCCATGCCGCTTCCGTTGCCGGTCGCGCGGTGCGCCCTTACCGCACCCTTTCACCCTTGCCACGGACCGAGGCCCGTTCGGCGGTCTGCTCTCTGTGGCACTGTCCCTGGGGTCGCCCCCGCCGGCCGTTAGCCGGCACCGTGTTTCCGTGGAGCCCGGACTTTCCTCGACGCGCATCCCTCGCGGGACCGCGCCGCGGCCGTCCAGCCGTCTGACGGCCCTCAGCTAGGCTCGCGACTGCGCCGCGTCAAGCGCGCGCGCCAGCGTCAGGCATTCGGCGTCGGCGCAGCCGTCGATCCGGCCGGGCCGGAAACGGCGCTGGAACGCGACAATGATGTCGGCCGGACCGACGTCGACGATGTCGCCGAAGTCCGATTCATCAGCGCCATCGAGATAGGCAAAGCGGCCGTCGCGCACACCGTAGCGATGCGGCGGCGGATAGCCGATGCGCCGCAGGACGGCGAGCAGGCCGGCCTCGTCGGCGCTGGCTGTCGCCGATGCCGACACGGGCCACAGCCCGACACCCGCCTCGGCCAGCGCCCGCCAGAAGAAGCGGCCGCCGGGATCGTCCTTGCGCCTGGGCGAGACGTCGGAATGGCCGACCACGTTGCGTGGCTCGATGCCGGGGTGACGACCGAGGATGCCGCGACAAAGCCCGATCACCGCCTCCCGCTGCGCCTCCGGATAGTCGTGGATGTTGCCATCCATGTTGACGATCTCGATGCCGATCGAGGTTGCGTTCAACGCCCGGGCATCGCCCCACCATGACAGTCCGGCATGCCAGGCGACGCGGTCCTCCGAGACCAACCGGTAGATGTCGCCATTGGTGTCGACGACATAGTGCGCGCTGACACGGCCGAAGCGCAGCAGATCGAGCGAAACGTCGAGCGGCTGCGCGGTGTGGTGCAGCACCAGATGCGCGATCGCCGCCGCGCGCGGCGCATGATTGTTCGAGGGCGCGTCGATCATGGTGCGAGCCTAGCGTGCCGGCTGCACTTCGGCGAGGCGACGCAGCGCGCGACGCGCCGGCCGCTCGACGACCACATGCAGGACGAGGGCAGCCGCCACGGACAGGACGATCAGCGCGGCGAAGAACAGCCATCCGGCGATCGAGCCGACCGCGAAACCCAGGCGCCCGAAGGTCCACCACAGGCATTCGAACACGAGCCAGTGCACGACGTAGAGCGCGTAGGATGCGTCGCCGACCGCGCGTAGCGCCGGTCTCGACAGCAATGCGGCCAGCATGCCCTGCCCCGCCGCCACGCCGCCCAGCATGGCGGCGAACAGCGCGATCAGGACGTGATCGAGCCAAAGCACCGGTGCGAAGGCAATCATCGCCGTTGTCGCCAGGACGGCGCAGGCCCCGGCGAGGCGTCCGGCGAATGCATGGCCAGCGCCGGCCTGATGCCACGCGCGCCACAGGAAGACGCCGGCGAGGAACTCCGCCGCGACCCGCGCGCCGCCATGCGCCGCCGCGGTGTGCAGCGACGGCAGGCCATAGGCGTGGGTGTAAAGCGCATGCGCGACCAGGCTTGCCGCGACCACAACCAGGCAGGCCCGCGCCGAGCGCAACGCGATCGCGACGACAAGCGCCAATGGCAGCAGCAGCGAGGCCGCCCATTCGTAGCTGAGGCTCCAGCCCGGCGGGTTGATGCGCTCGGGATCGGCCCAGCCCCAGCTCTGCATCAGGAGCGCATAGAGCGACCACAGACCGGGATCGTCGGCGACGCGCAGGCCGCCGCCGCCCAGCCCGGTCCAGCGGCCGATCTCGGCCTTCAGCGCGAACAATGCCAGCACCAGCAGCCAGACAGGCCACAGCCGCGCCACCCGCCGGCAGACGTAGCGGACATAGAAGCCGGCGCCATCGCGCGCGAAGACCGGCGCATAGACGTGTGCCAGCACGAAACCTGAGAGGACGAAGAACAGGTCGACGCCGAGATAGCCGTGCCGGATGAACGGCGGCGCCACGCCGGTGAACGCGGTGGCATGGAACGCCACCACCCACAACGCCGCCAGCGCGCGCAAGCCATCCAGCGCCGGCAGATGTCTCATGGCGGGTCGGCGGCTCCCGGAGGCAGCGCCGCACGGGCGCGATCGTAGGCGGCGTTGATCGCCGCGAACTTGCGGTTGGCAAGCTGGATCGCCTCGGCCGGCAGGCCGCGTGCCATCAGGCGATCGGGATGATACTCCTGCGCCAGCCGGCGATGGGCGCGCTTGAGCTCTTCGGCGTCGGCATCGGGCATGACGCCGAGGATCGCCCAGGGATCGTCACGCAGCTCGACGCCGGCGGCGGCGAAAGCGCGGCGCAGGCTGACCTCGCCCATGCCGAAGATCGTCGCCACGGCGCGCAGGTATTCGACCTCGGGCGCCGACGCCTCGCCGTCGGCGCCGGCGATCAGGCACAGCCCGACCAGCACCTGCTCCAGCACATGCGGATCGTCGGGAAAGAGATCGGCGACCTGGCGCGCGTAGGTCTCGAAGCCGTAGGTGTCACGCTTGGCGACGTCGAAGAAGCGGCCGACATTCTCGACCTCCTCGGGCGGCACGTGGAAGAACGAACGGAAGGCGTTGATCTCCTGCCGCGTCACCGCGCCGTCGACGCGCGCCAGCTTGGCGCCCAGCGCGATCACGCCGATGGTGAAGGCGATCTGCCGCGTGGCGGCCGGCTGCGCCTCGGCCGCCATGGCCTCCGCCTCGCCGCCGCGATCGCCGGTACCGCCGAGAAGCGTGCCGATCGGTCCCCCAATGACAATGCCGGCGGTGCCGCCGAGAATCTTGCCCCAAATACTCATTGACGCACCTCTAACCGGTGTGCGGCCGGCATACAACCGGCGGATGCCTTATTCCGGCCGCACGGGGCCGCGCAACGCCGGGAGTCCCCGCGCGTTGTGCCTTGCCAACGGGACTTCAGCCCCTCTTCGGTCACCGATCTCACACCCTTCACGGAGCGGACCATGACCGATGCCTACACCTTCGGCATCGAGGAAGAATACTTCCTGATCGGCCGCGGCAACCTTGCGCCCGTGCGCCGCATGCCCAGGCTGTTCTTCGCCGCCTGCCGCGCCGCGCTGGGCGAGCGCGTCACCGTCGAGCTCCTGCAGTCGCAGATCGAAGTGATGACATCGGTCTGTCACACGCCCGACGAGGCACTGACGCAGCTGCGTGCCTCGCGCGCGGCGATCGACGAGGCCGGGCGGCGCTTCGGCCTGGCGATCCTCGCCGCGGGCACCAACCCGCTGGCCGAATGGCGCGAGCAGCTGCAGACCGACAAGCAACGCTACGCGGCGCTGGGCCGCGACCTCGGCATGCTGGCCCAGCGCAACATGCTGTGCGGCATGCACGTGCATGTGCA
>CAYNOF010000240.1:0-4597 GCA_964398335.1 uncultured Rhizobiaceae bacterium | reverse complement strand
CGATCGCGTCGGGCCGCGCGGGGCAACTCCCAGCGGCAGGCCCGACGGCCGCTTCGTGCTGACCCTCGATGTCGGCAAGCTGAGCTCGCGCGATCTGACCTATATCGGCCTGCAGGCGATGGATGCCAACAGCCGGCCGGTCGGATCGATCTGGCACACCCGGGACTCCACGCAATCGCTGCTGCTCGTGGTCGCCGGCGACCAGTGGCTGAACACCCAGTACGTCAACGGTCTCGCGACCCTGGAAGGATCGGAGATCGACCTGATCCTGTTCGCCGACAACGCGCCCGAGCCGGCGGCGGTGAGTGCCTTCATCGTCGAGGCCGGCTTCGCCGACGGCTCGGTCGCGCGCCAGCTCGCGAAGGCGCACTGAATTGCACTCTCTCAGACCGCTTCGAGCGGCGCGTTGAGGCTCACCGTGCCGGGCACGATGATGCCGCCGCGGTCGCCGATATCGACCTTGCCGTAGCGTTGCGCGAAGACCGGCGGCAGCGGCCGCGCGCCTGGCACCGCGAGCCACAGGCGCAGCAGGTGGCGGCGCTTGTCCGGCTCGGGCCAGTCCTCGAAGCCGGTGCGGTCGTGCAGCAGGGTGTGGTTGTGCACGAACTGCATGTCGCCGGGCCGGAACTCCATGTGCAGGTTCAGCGCCGGATCGTTGGCGAGATCGTCGAACAAGTTCAGCGCCTCAACCTTCGCAGGCGACAGCCGCGGCGCGCCGTCGAGTCGCTGGGCGCTGTCGATGTACTGGCGCTGGTAGATCGCGGTGAGATGCCCGGCGTGCCAGCTGAACACCGGGATCTCGAACCACGGCTTCATGCCGACCGGCACCTCGCCGCGCCGGTCGGTGGCGAGCGGCTCGAAGAGCAGCGCCAGCAGGTCGGGCCGCCGCTTGCGCATCTCGTTGAAGATCGTCGTCGAGCTCACCAGCGTCGACAGCCCGCCGCGCTTCGCCGTCTTCAGGCAGAGCAGCGCGACGACGTCGCAGGAATCGGTGTGATAGGTCTGCCGTTCGTTGGTCTGGTAGATGCGCACGTTGGGATCGGCGCTGCTCAGGCCCATGTCCTTGACGTGGCCAAGGACATGACCTTTCGCGTTCTGCGAGCGCGCGTTGCCGATATGCGCGCCGATGCCGTAATACGCCGTCGCCGCCTCGCGCAGGCTCCAGTCCTGCAGCGGCAGGCCGCGCAGCAGGAAGAAGCCGCGGCCTTCGAGCAGGTCCCCGCGCGCCGCCTTCAGCTTCGGCCCGAGCGTCGGCAGCGGGAAATCATGCGCGGTGATCGAGGCGATGTCGGCCGTGCGCGCCACCAGCGGCTTGGTCGCCGCGACGATCTCGGCGAGATCGTCGGTGGTCAGCGGCACGATCCAGTCCGTGCGCTTGGCCATCTCGGGACCGTACCAGGCGGCCTGGCTGGTCTGCTCCGGGGGAAGATCGGCAGGATTCATCTCACGCACTCGCCAGGGCGGTGATGACGGCGTCGCCCATGCCGCTGGTCGACAAGGTGGGCGCGCCCCTGGCGGCAAGATCCGCCGTGCGCGCGCCCGAGGCCAGCACCGTGTCGACGGCACGCTCCAGCTTCGCGGCGTCCTCCGCCTGGCCCAGGGTCTCGCGCAGGCACATGGCGAAGCTCAGGATCGCGGCCAGCGGATTGGCCAGCGACTTGCCGGCGATGTCCGGCGCGCTGCCATGGATCGGCTCGTAGAGCGCGCGGCGGCGGCCATGCGCATCCTTCGCCGACAGCGAGGCCGAGGGCAGCATGCCGAGCGAGCCGGTGATCATCGCGCCGCAATCCGACAGCAGGTCGCCGAACAGATTGTCGGTGACGATCACATCGAACTGCCTGGGCCAGCGAATGAGCTGCATGGCGCAATTGTCGGCCAGCATGTGATGCAGCGTGACGTCGGCGAACTCCTGGTCGTGCACGCGCTGCACGATGCGCCGCCACATCGCGCCGGCCTCCATCACGTTGGCCTTGTCGACGGAGTGCACGTGGCCCGGCTTGCCTTCGGCCTTGCGCTGGCGCGCCAGCTCGAAGGCGAAGCGTGCGACGCGCTCGACTTCCTTCGTGGTGTAGACGTGGGTGTTGACGCCGCGCTCGCTGCCGTCGGCCAGTTTCTCGACGCCGCGCGGCTCGCCGAAATAGACCCCGGCGGTGAGCTCGCGCACGAACACGAGGTCGACGCCGTCGACCACCTCGGGCTTCAGCGACGACGCCGACAGCAGCGCCGCATTGGCCTTGATCGGCCGCACATTGGCGAACACGTCGAGTGCCTTGCGCATGGTCAGCAGGCTGCCCTTCTTGCGTTCGGCGGCCGAGATCGTCGCCTGCTGGGCGAGCGAGCCGGTGGCGCCGAACAGCACGGCATCGGCCGCATTGATCTCGGCCCAGGTCTCGTCGGGCATCAGGCTGCCGTACTTCTCCCACGACGGCATGCCGAAGGGCCGCTCGCGAAGCTCGATCGGCGCCTGCCGCCTGTCGCGGAACCACTCGGCGACCTTGCGCACCTCGCCCATCACCTCCGGCCCGATGCCGTCGCCGGGCAGGATCAGCAGGCGGTAGGTGTTGGCGGCGGGCATGACGGTACTCCGGGCGATGAGACGCGGCGGAGGATCGTCCTGCAGAAGGCCCGGCGTCAACCCGAGCCGCGCTCCACCGCCCAGAGGTCGCGGATCTGGCCCGGCCGGCGCTCGAGCCCGGGCCGCACGATGGTCATGCCCATGGCGCGCGCCACCGCCTGCGAGCGGGCGTTGTCGGGCCGGATCAGCGCGCCGATGCGCGGCAGGTTTGCGGTGCCAAAACCCCAGTCGAGCGCTGCCCGTGCCGCCTCGCGCGCGTAGCCCTTGCCCTGCGTGTCGGGATGCATGGTCCAGATCGTGTCGGCGATCTCCAGCGAATCGAGCCAGCGCAGGCCGCAATGACCGACCAGTCGCCCGCTGTCCCGCTCGATCACCGCCCACGGCGCGTAGCCGTGCGTCGTCCAGCGCTGCTCGTACTCCTCGATCTGCGCGCGCTGCTGCGCCACCGGATCGTCGGTCGGCGCCGGCATCAGCCAGGCATCGACTGCGGGATGGTAGCGCACCGCGGCATAGGCCTCGGCATCGGCCAGGGTGAAGGGCCGCAGATGCAGACGCGGCGTGTCGAGCGTCGGACGCATGCTCACGATCTCCGTGCCCGCCAGCTTGCCACATCGATGTCGTAGCGCACCACGTCGAGGCCCTTGTAGCGGCCGTCGGGCCCGCGCGTCATGCCCAGCCGCTTCATCAGGCCCCAGGAGCGCACGTTGGTCTCGAGCGTGATGGCGAGGATCGACGGCAGGCTCAGCACGTCGAAGCCGAAATCCAGCGACGCCGCCGCTCCCTCGCGCGCGTATCCCTGGCCGTGCAGATCGGGAAGGAACGCGTACAGCACCTCGGTGCCGTCGAACTCCGGCAGGAAGCGCAGGCCGACATGGCCGACCAGGCGGCCCTCGCGCGCCACGCCACCGTTCAGCGCGACGCGCTCGAAGGCGCCCCACGGCGCGTAGCCGCGTGCGCTCCAGTCGGCGGCGAAGGCGTTGATCGTGGCGAGCGCGCGGTCGCGCGGGTCGCCCTGCGAGACCGGCAGCCATTGCGCCACGCCGGGATGGAAGCGCATCGCGACATAGGCTTCGGCATCGCTCGATACCAAGGGTCGCAAGATCAGACGGTTGGTAACAACGATCATCCGTCGATCCAGTGCTCGATGATCCGACGCGCAGACCTACGGTTCGTTCCGCTAGTGTGCCGACAGCGCTGCGCCCAAAATGCTCGGTATAGGTTCTGGCGGCGGGTCCTTGATAAGATAGCCTGGGCGCCGCAGAAGATCGCCAACGCTGCTCACATCGTCGTGCACGCGTTGAGCCATCACACGCGACAAGGAGTATGGGCGCGCGCCAAACTGCACGAGAACACCGGTCAGTATGGCCACCCTTCCCTGCGCATCGATCTGCGGCTCTAGTATCAGTTCCCAGGACGCATCGCCGGTAACTTGATCGGTGACTGACGCCTTAATCTCACCGCTCTTCAGAACTTGCGCGATGCCACTGTGTCGATAGAACGTGGTTTCATTCGCTGAGTCACTCAAGACATCGGGATTCGCTGCCACGTAGCTTCGATTGTGGAGAAGCTCGACCGTCAGACCTGACTGCCCTGGCTCCTCGGAAATTGTAAGAACAATGTGGTCGAATCCCACACCCACCAAGTCCGATCGACGCCATAGACTATAAACGCCAGTAAACTTCCGTTGCTCGGAGTCGGCGTGATCGCGCGCAACAGTAATCGCCGGCTCACGATGCGGAGGCATCGACTTCTTGTTCAGCGGCCCAGGCTCGGAGGCCGGGGCTTCGGTATGATCCGTGGGACGCACAATGTCGAAATAGGCGTCCAACTTCGGCAAGATTTCGGCAGCTACAACACGCCGCAGGGGCTCCTTTGCGCCGTCCAGCTTCGTCAGAAAATACTGGTAGTGACTCGCGCCAACGCCTGCCTGATTCTGAATGGCGGTGAACAGTTGGTGGACCTTGCGCTTTCGACGCAAAGCCGCAACGACCGCACTCCAGGCGGTGGAATCTTGAATCAGCA
>CAYNOF010000239.1:0-10331 GCA_964398335.1 uncultured Rhizobiaceae bacterium | reverse complement strand
CGTTGGTGAACGCGCTGGCGTTGGCCGCCGGATTGGCCTCGTAGCCGGCGGTGACGTTGGGCCCCTTGATCACGATCTCGCCCAGCCCGCCGCGCGGCAGGATGTTGCCCTCGGGATCCATGATCGCGACCTGCGGCCCGGCGGCGATGCCGACCGAGCCCGGCTTGCGGGCGCGCGGCGGCAAGGGGTTGGACGCCATCTGGTGCGCCGCCTCGGTCATGCCGTAGCTCTCGATCACCGGTGCGCGGAAGGTCTTCTCGAGCTCGAGCATGACCTGCGGCGGCAGCGAGGCCGACGACGAGCGGATCAGGCGCAGCTTGCTGCGGGCGATGATCTCGGCGTTGCGGTCGGCGCGCGCCAGGATGGTCTGGTGCATGGTCGGCACCGCCGTGTACCAGGAGGGCTTGACCTCATCGAGCCAGGCGAAGAAGCGCAGCGCGTTGAAGCCCGGCGAGCAGACCACCGAGGCGCCGGCCGACAGCGAGGACAGCACCGCCGCGATCAGGCCGTGGATGTGAAACAGCGGCATGAGGTTGAGGCAGGTGTCGGACGGCGTCAGCGACAGGGTCTGGGTGATGTGCCGCGCCGAGGCGCAGACGTTGCGCTGCGCCAGCGGCACGATCTTGGGGCGCGACGTGGTGCCCGAGGTGTGCAGCACCAGCGCGATGTCGTCGGGCTGGGCCTTGCCGGGCATCGCCGGCTTGCCGGCCAGCGGCTTCTCCGGCCGCAAGGTGAAGGAGCCCGCACCCTTGCCGCGATCGGGCACGACCTCGACCAGCGGCACGCCGAGCTTGTGCGCCACGGCGCGCGCCGGCGAGTCCTCGCCCTGCTGGACGAGCAGCGCCTTGGCCTTGAGGTCGGTGAGGTAGAATTCGAACTCGTCGGCGCGATAGGCCGGGTTCAGCGGCGCGGTGGTGGCGCAGGAGGCGACGGCGATGAAGGCCGCGGCCATCTCCGGCCCGTTGGGCAGCACGATGGCGACGCGGTCGTTGCGGCCGATGCCCATGGCGTTGAGGTCGACCATGGTCCTGGCGGCCAGGTCGCGCAGCCCGGCGAAGGTGAGCGGCTGATGCTCGGGCGCACCGATCGCCGGCGCCGAATCGGCACCGCGCGCCAGCAGGTCGAGAACCGTGTCAGCGGCCATGGGGTTCCTCTTTTCTGTCGATATCGGTCTTTTAGCCGGTCGGTTGCCGGCGCTCCAGCGGGCCAATGTCACAGGAGTTTTGCCTTCACGGGCCGACGGGCCGGGCCGCTGGACCGTGAATCGGCATCCGTTATATTCAGATGGCTATTACGAAGGAGCGTGAGATGGCTTTTCCCGCCGTACGATCGGCCCTGATCGGCCTGCTCGGCTTCATCCTGGGAGGACCGGCGATGGCGCAGGACAATGGTTTGATGCTGTACGGCGCCGGCAGTCTGCGCGAGGCGATGACGGAGATGGCGACGGTCTTCGCGCGCGAGCGCGGCGTTGCGGTTCGCACCCAGTTCGGTGCGTCGGGCCGCATGCGCGAGCGCATCGAGGCCGGCGACCATGTCGACGTCTTCACCTCGGCCGATCTTGGCCATCCGGCCAGGCTGCTCGCCGACGGCCGCGCCAGCGTGATGGCGATGTTCGCCCGCAACCAGCTCTGCCTGCTGAGCACGGCCGCGCGGGCGCCCTCGGAACCGTCGCGCGTACTCGACGCGCTGCTGGCCGACGGCGTCAGGATCGGCGTGTCGCCCGCGCGCATCGACCCGCTGGGCGACTACACGGTCCGCTTCTTCGACCTCGCTGACCGGCAGAAGCCGGGCAGCGGTCGCCTCCTGCGCGAGCGCGCCGTCGTGCTCGACAACCCGCCGGGTGCGCCGCCGTCGCCGAGCGGCGACTACTATCTCGATGCGCTGCGCGAGGGCCGCATCGCGCTGGCGATCGTCTACTGCTCGGGCCGGGGGCGGTACGCCAGGCTGGATTCCAGCCTGGTCATGACAGGCTTTCCGCCCGAGCTGACGACCGGCCCGGAATACGGGCTTGCGGTGATGAAGGGGACCCGGCCGGAAGCGATGCTGCTGGCTCTGTCGATCCTCTCGCCGCCGGGTCAGAAGATCCTCGCCGCCAGCGGCTTCAAGCCGGTGGCGGCGCCCGACGCGCGGTAGGTCAGGCCGACAGCCTGGCGAGATCCGGCACCGGCCGCGCGATCGACGGATCGCCGGCCATGTGCGCCTCGATCGCCGCCGCCACCTCGAGCACGAACTTGTCGCCATGGTGCGGGCCGACGATCTGCAGGCCCAGCGGCGTGCCGGTGGCGTCGAGGCCGGAGGGGATCGAGATCGCCGGATGGCCGGTGTTGGTGATGGCGTAGGTCATCGCCAGCCAGTGGAAATAGGTGCGCAACGGCTCGCCGTTGATCTCCTTGATGGTGAGCTGCTCGACCGGGAAGGGCGGCACCGCCACGGTGGGCGTGATCAGCACGTCGACGTCGCGGAAGAAATCCTGGAAGGCGCGGAACACGCGCGTCTGCTCGGCGTGCGCCGAGGCGGCGTCGGCCAAGGTCATCTTCATGCCCTGCTCGACGTTGGCGCGGATGTTGGGGCCGAGCTTGTCGTAGTGCTCCTGGTAGCGCTTCAGGTGCGCGGTGAGGAAGTTGGTGGCGCGCAGCGCCTCGAAGACGTCGTTGGCGCGGCCCATGTCGGGGTCGCGCCATTCGGCGGTGCGGAACACCGGCGCGAGCTTGCGCGCGCGATGCTTGAAGGCGTCGCCGATGCGATCGTCGACGATGGCGAAACCGAGGTCGATCGAGAAGGCGACGCGCAGCGACGACAGGTCGACCGGCTTGAGCGAGGCGAAGGATTGCGCATCGACCGGCTTCGACAGCGGGTCGCGCGGGTCGTAGGCGGCCATGGCGCTCATCAGCAGCGCGGTGTCGGCGACGTCGCGGCCCATCGGGCCGAGCACCGAGAGCGGCGTCCAGCCCAGCGGCCGGCGTTCGCTGGGCACCACGCCGGGCGAGGGGCGGAAGCCTACGATCCCGCAGAAAGCGGCCGGGATGCGCAGCGAGCCGCCGGTGTCGGAGCCGCTGCAGATCGGCACCATCGAGGTCGCCAGCGCCACCGCCGAGCCGCCCGAGGAGCCGCCGCAGATGCGCGCCGGATCGAACGGATTGCGCGTCGGGCCGTAGACCGGGTTGGTGGTGTTGGCGCCGGCGCCGAATTCCGGCGTGTTGGTCTTGCCGACGACGATGGCGCCGGCCTTGCGGATCGCCGCCACCGTGCGCTCGTCCTTGTTGGGGATGTTGTCGGCCATCAGCGGCGAGCCGAAGACGGTGCGCAGCCCTTCGGTCTCCTGCAGGTCCTTGATGCCGACCGGCAGGCCGTGCAGGGGCCCGAGATCGTCGCCGGCCATCACCGCGCGTTCGGCGGCACGCGCCTCGGCCGCGGCGCGGTCCTCGCACATCGCGACGAAGGCGTTGAGCCCGGGGTTCACCTCGCCGATGCGCTTGAAGCAGGACTCCAGCAGCTCGACCGGCGAGAGCTTGCGCGTGCCGATCAGCCGGCGCAGCTCGATCGCGCTCAGATCGCAGGGTTCGGTCATCGCCAGCACTCCTCCTAATCCACCGTGATGCGCGCCTTGCGCACCACCTCGCCCCGACGGGCGCGTTCGCATTTCATGAAGGCGCCGAAGGCGGCGCTGCCCGCGGTCGGCCGCGACGGATATTTCTCCTGCGCGCGGGCCACGGGCGCGGCGGCAAGCGGGGCGGGGACGGTGCGGCGACGCATGCGGCGATCCTACAGCAGGCCGAGCGCGCCCAGCGCGGCGGCGATGACCAGCCAGATCAGCGGGTGGGCGCGGGTGGTGGCGGTGAGGAGGGCGACGGCGATGGTCACCGCCGCCGCCGCCCAGGAATGATCGGCGCCGCGGGCGACGATGTAGCCCGAGGCCAGCACCAGGCCGACGGTGACCGGCGCGGCCGATTTCTGGATCAGCTCGCGCCAGGACGAGCCGCGGACGCGGTCCCAGACGCGGTAGACGAAATAGGTCAGCAGGCTCGACGGGCCGATCAGCCCGATGGTGCACACCAGGGCGCCGGGAATGCCGGCGACACGATAGCCGATCAGCGCCACGACCAGCATGTTGGGCCCGGGCACGCCCTGGGCGAGGCCATAGAGCTCGGCGAACTGCTGATGCGTGACCCAGCCCTGCTGCTCGACGACGAAGCGGTGCATCTCGGGCAGCACGGTGTTCGCGCCGCCGATGGCGAACAGCGACATCAGCGCGAACTGCGAGAGCATCAGCAGCAGGGTGTCGGCGGTCTTCATCGGCGTGCGCGCATCCACGCCGTGACGAGCATCGACAGCAGGGCCAGCACCAGCACGACCGGCACCAAGGGCCAGTGGAAGACGGCGATGGCGACGAAGCCCAGGGCGATGAACACCATCGCCTGGATGTTGCGCAGCATCGGCCGCGCCATCTTCAGGCCGGTGGCGATCACCAGCCCGGCGCCGGCGCAGGCGATGCCGGTGAAGGCGCCCTGCACGCGCGGCACCTCGCCGAAGGTGGCGTGGATGATGCCGAAGCCGATCACGACCCAGAACGGCACGAAGACCAGGCCGGCGAGCGCGGCGAAGATGCCGGCGACGCCGGCGAAGCGCCAGCCGACGCAGATCGAGACGTTGACGATGTTGGGGCCGGGCAGGATCTGGCCCAGTGACACCAGGTCGGTGAACTCCGCCGGCGTCAGCCACTGGCGCCGCTCGACCATCATGCGCCGCGCGAACGGCATCACGCCGCCGAAGCCCGAGATGGCGATGCCGGCGAAGCCGATGAACAGCTCGAGCGGCGTGATGCGGCGAGTCGGGTCGGGAGCGGGCAGGGTCACCGCCGCAGTCTAGCGTCGCGGCAGGCGGCGCGAGAAGGCGAGGCCCAGCATCATCAATCCTATGCCCGCGCCGACAAAGAGCGACGGTGCGCCCCAGCGGTCGACGATCCAGCCGCCCAGCGCCACGCCGATCGCCTGGCCGGTGAAGAAGGCGAAGCCGAACATCGACAGCGCCGTGCCGCGCGCCTCGGGCGCCATCTGCGTGCCCTGAGTCTGCAGCGTGTTGTGCATCATGAAGAAGCCCAGCCCCATGGCGACGATGCAGGGGATCGCCATGGCGAGGCTGGGCGACAGCGCCAGCAGGATGTAGCCGGCGCCGAGGATCGCACCGCCGACCATCGCCAGGCCGCGCTCGCGCAGCAGCCTGAGCAGGAACGGCGCGTTGAGCGTGTAGATCAGGCCGCCGCAGCCGAAGGCCATCAGCGACAGGCCGACGACCGAGAAGCTGGCGCCCAGCCGCACGTGCAGATCGGCGCCGACGAAGGCCACGGCGCCGAACATCAGGCCGCCCTCGACGACGATGATGGACAGCACCATGCGCGCCTGGCGTCGCGCGAGGATCGTGGGGTAGAGGCGCAGCGCCTCCATCAGGCCGCGCGCCCGGCCGACGCTGGCGCTGCGCGTCGACGGGCTGAGCCTCAGCTCCAGCAGCATCGCGGCGGCGGCGATCAGGTGGATGACGGCGAGCACGACGAAGACCTGGCGCCAGCCCAGCCATTCGCCCAGCACGCCGCCCACCGCCTGGCCGGTGATCTGGCCCATGATCTGGCCGGACAGGTAGCGCGCGAAGATCGGCTGGCGGCGGTGGAAGGGGATCACGTCGCCGATCCAGGCGAAGGCCATGGGCACGATCGCCGCCGACACCGCCCCCGATATGAAGCGCGCGACCGACAGGCCCCACAGATCGTCGACGATGGCGCAGGCGTAGGAGCCGAGCGCGGCCAGCAGGCAGATCACGGCCACGGTCTGGTACTTGCCGTAGCGATCGCCGATCGGGCCGTAGACGATCTGGAAGCCGCCATAGCCCAGGCCGAAGGCGGTCACCATCATCGCCGCCGCGCCCGGCGCCACGGCGAAATCCTGCGCCACCTGCGGCAGCAGCGGATCGGCGATGCGGATCGAGGCGGAGCTGGCGAAGCCGGCGAGCGCGAGCACGGCAAGCGCGCGCACCGGTGTCGGCTGATCAGATGAAGGCGGGGACTCGGGACTCGACAAGGCCCCGCACTATACCCGGGAGCGCCGGCGCGAAGCCGGCTTTTCTCACGGCGTGGAGATCGTGCGGACCAGGATGAAGCCGATGCCGCCGATGAAGGCGACCATCAGCGCCCAGCGGCCGGCTTCGGCGAGGATGTCGAGGGCGCGGTCGGCCTTGTCGCGGAACTTGTCGGTCTGCAGACTCATGACGCGTACTCCAGCGACGACGGGCTTCAGGAGGCCATCAGCGAGTTGGCCAGCACGGCGAAGGCGACGCCGAAGCACAGCGCGGCGAAGGCCCACTGCACGCCCTCGCTCAGCGAGTTCTGCATGTTGGCGATGGCGTCGCAGATCCTCTCGAACCCGGTTCGATACATGGTCATTCCCCGTTCGTCGTTCGGTGTGCCCGTGGCGTTGGTCGTCGTGCCGATCAGCCGATGCCGGCCAGCGCCTTGGTGTCGATCAAATCGGCGAAGGCGGTGAGGATCAGGGCCTCGAAGCCCTGAAGCTCGTCAGTGGCCAGGCCGTCGCCGGCGATGACGTTGATGCTGTCCGGCAGCTTGAGCTCGACGCCGGCCGTGGCGTCGCTCAGGTCGAGGAAGTCGACGCCCTCGCCGTTCCTGTCCATGAACCGCAGGCTTGCGTAGACCTGCATCGCCGTGACCGATGCCGCGCTGCTGGCGCTGTTGTCGTTGGCGAAGATGGTCACGACTGATTGCCCCCAATCCCCGTTGTTCTTCTGATCGCCGAGGCGGCGGCGGGCCCCGTTTCCCCCAAGATCCCGCCGCCGTTGTTCCTCGCGCCCCCTGTCCCCCGACAGACGACTAACCCCCAAGAAAGAGACCGCTGTTGTTTTCAGCGTTGATCGATTGAGTTTCCCCAGACTTTGTCGTTCTTCCCTCTGACCTAGACCGCGATCCCAGCGGGCACACTTCACCCGTCGCCGCCTCGACCCGGTTCCGTTTCTCTTCGCCGACATCTTCGGTCGGTCTTGGTCGGTCCCTGGTCTGGCGCGGCGCGCACTTGCCGGTCCCGGTGAACGCAAGCCCCTCGCTCGCCGGCCGTAACGTTGTGCTGTTCCGTTGGGAATGGACGAACCGCTTCAGGCGGTGCTTACCCTGGATACGTTGATGTTTGTGTCTTCCCGAACCCCTGACTAATACCAAGCCGATTTATCAACTCCCGGTTGAAAGACATGCTCCGGGATGGTTATTCAAGGTTTGTAATTATCTTTCGTTGTCTTGGCGTCACGCGTTAAACTTGCGTGATGGGCGGAATTTGCCGATATCGATCAAAGCTGTCAAACACAAAGTCACATTGTTGATTTTGCTACATAATTTCAGGGGCGTTGATAACTTTGTCGAGGTTTTGACGATAAATTGATGATTAGATTCGGCAGTAAATTCAACCCATTATGGATCAATCCTTTACTGAAGTCGCAGTTAACCTGCGGCGACGGGATTCGACCGGGCTTTTGCTTGATCCGGATCACTTTTCACGATCAGTCGCCGGTCCACCGCCTGAGTGCGCCGGTGTCGATGTGGACGAACCCACTATTGGGATAGGTGCCGATGCCGCCCATGCCCAATCCCAGCGCCGCGGCGGCACCGCGGATCTGTTCGACGCTGTAGCCCGGCAGCATCACGTCGATCGCCTGGCCGCGCATGTGCAGGCTGTCGCGCGCCACGCCGTGGCTCATCGACGCCAGCCAGGCATTGGTCTTCGGCGAGCGATAGGCCGAGGCGACCTGCCAGGCGCCCTTCGAGCCCAGCCGCTTCTGGATCATCCAGAGGATGTCGTAGAGCCTCGGGTCGAGCGCCACCTGGGTTTCGGTGTGGCGGTCGCGCAGGAAGCGGTCGAGGCGATCGAGCTGCGGGCGCAGATAGACGCCGTCGTCGCGGTAGACGGCGGTGATCATCTCCCTGGTCTGCAGGTTGACGAACGACAGGATGCGCGGCGCGCGATCGTTGGGATCGCCCATGCGCCAGACGACGTCGGGCGGTGCCATGTTGGCCGATCGCATGCGCGCTTCGAGCTGCGCCAAGGCGGTCGTGCTCGACAGGGCGGTGGCGAGGGCGAGGGCGGCGAGGAGGGGGATGGCAAGGCGCTTCATGCAGCCATCCTGCGCCGCCTGACGGGCCGTCGCCGGTGTCAAAAAAGGGGCTGGTTCCTCACCAGCGGCGGACTGGCCCGGTGTCGAGATGGACGAAGCCGGTGCGCGGATAGTAGCCGACGCCGCCCATGCCGAGCGCCAGCCCGGCGCCGCGCACCTGCGCCGGCGTGCGGCCCGGCAGCATGACGTCGATCGCCTGGCCGCGCATGTGGCGGCTGTCCGACGCGACGCCGCTGGTGTAGCTCACCAGCCAGGCATTGGTGCTGGGCGAGCGATAGGCCGACACGACGTGATAGGGCGCCGTCGAGCCCAGCCGCCGGCGCACCAGCCAGAGGATGTCGAAGAGCTGAGGGTCCATGTTCACTTCGGTGCCGGTACGATCGTCGCGCAGGAAGTGGTTCAGCCGCGCCAGCGCGCCGGGCACATAGGCGCCGTCGCGCTTGTAGGTGACGGTGATCGACTCGTGCGTGTGCATGTGGAAGAACGACAAGGTCCGCGGTCCGCGCTCGTCGACGGGACCGGGGCGCGGCGGTGGGGTCGTGTGCACGGGCGGCGCGTAGCGGCCGACGCCCCATTTGGACGTCGTCGGCTTTGCCGCCGCGCGCCCGCGCATCAGCGCGAGCCTGCGCACGACAAGCTCGGGCGACTGCGTGCCCGGTATGGCCGTGGATCCTGTCCCGGTCTTCTTTGTCTCGGCAAAGGCCTCGGCACTGCCGGCGATCGTCGCGACGACGGCCAGCAGGGCGATGGCGAGGGTACGCGACATGGGGGGCGCCATCCGACTGGACTGCCATCCTCTTTACACGCGCGCGGCGCGGCCAACAACGACGGCGTGATTGTGCGGCGCTGCGGCGCATGCCAAGACTGAACACCAGCGGCGAGTAGGAGAGTACCGGAATGGCTGGCGAGACCGTCGATTCGACCGAGATGCTGCGACGCCTGGTGGGCTTCGACACCACGTCGCGCGATTCGAATCTGGCGCTGATCCACTACGTGAAGGGCTACCTCGCGGACCATGGCGTCGACTCGACCGTGGTGCCCAACGAGGAGGGCACCAAGGCCAATCTCTACGCCACGATCGGCCCGATGGTCGCCGGCGGCGTCGTGCTGTCGGGCCACACCGACGTCGTGCCGGTCGACGGCCAGCCGTGGGACGCCGATCCCTTCACCCTGCGCGACGGCGGCGACCGCTGGTTCGGCCGCGGCACCTGCGACATGAAGGCGTTCCCCGCCGTCGCCCTGGCGCTGCTGCCGGAGTTCAAGAAGGCGGCCATGAAGGTGCCGGTGCACCTGGCGCTCAGCTACGACGAGGAGATCGGCTGCCTGGGCGCGCATTCGCTGGTCGAGCGGCTGATGGGCGACGTGCCCAGGCCGCGCGCAGTGATCGTCGGCGAGCCGACCATGATGGGCGTGGTCAACGCGCAGAACTGGGGCGGCGGGCTGATCACCACCTTCACCGGCTTCGAGGCGCATTCCTCGATGATCCATCTCGGGGTGAGCGCCATCCACTTCGCCGGCGAGTTCATCCACTTCCTCAATCGCCTGCAGGAGGAGCTGGCCGAGCGCAAGCATCCGCATCTCGAGACCGTGCCCAACTTCACCACGATCAATGTCGGCGTGATCAACGGCGGCACCGCCGGCAACATCCTGGCGCGCCAGTGCGTCGTGAACTGGGGCTATCGCACCCTGCCGGGCGACGACGAGTGGGAGGTGCAGCGCCGCGCCGTTGCCTATCTCACCGACGAGCTGCTGCCGCAGATGCGCAAGCGCCACCCGGCGGCGAACATCGAGACCAAGCGACGATCGATGGTGCCCGGCCTGAAGCCCGACGAGAACCGCGAGGCCGAGGAACTGGCGCTGCACTGGACCAACAGCAACCGCACCTACGCCGTGCCCTACGGCACCGAGGCCGGCATCTTCCGCGCCGTCGGCATCCCGACCGTGATCTGCGGCCCCGGCGACATCGCCCAGGCGCATCAGCCCAACGAGTTCATCCTGAAATCGCAGATCACCGCCTGCGAGAGCTTCATGCGCCGCCTGATGGACTGGGGCGCCAAGCAGGCGGCGTAGAGCTAGTTCTTTAAGCGTCTTTGGGAGCGCCGGCGGCCCGCCGGCAGGCGGCGCCCTGCGCCGCCATCATGAGCCCGCGGGACCCCCGCGGCGCCAAGAAG
>CAYNOF010000238.1:0-1771 GCA_964398335.1 uncultured Rhizobiaceae bacterium | reverse complement strand
GCGCCGAACGCCACCCCGAGTGCGATCGCCAGCACCGCCAGGCGGAACAGCTCGCGCGAGCCGGTATGGGCCACCCAATGCAGGATCCAGGGGATCAGGCGCCGGCCGACCACCAGCATGATGGCGAGGAAGGCGACGACCTTGCCGAAGGTGATGAGCAGCGGCAGCCCGAGCGTGGCGAAATCCGCGCCGGCCTGTCCCTTGAGGATGCCGGCCAGCGGCGGCAGCAGCACCAGCGCCAGCACCATCACCAGGTCCTCGACGATCAGCCAGCCGATGGCGATGCGGCCGCGCTCGGTCTGCATCATGCGGCGCTCCTCGAAGGCGCGCAGCAGCACCACGGTGCTGGCCACCGACAGCGCCAGGCCGAAGACCAGGCCGGCGACCACGCCCCAGCCCATGGCCAGCGACAGCAGCAGGCCAAGCAGGGTGGCGATGGCGATCTGCGCCAGCGCGCCGGGCATGGCCACGCGCTTCACCGCCAGCAGGTCCTTGAACGAGAAATGCAGGCCGACGCCGAACATCAGCAGGATGACGCCGATCTCGGCCAGCTCGGCCGCCAGGTGCTGGTCGGCGACATAGCCCGGCGTGAACGGACCGACGACGATGCCGGCCAGCAGGTAACCGACCAGCGGCGACAGGCGCAGCCGGTTGGCCAGCGCCCCCAGCAGGAAGGCGATGCCGATACCGGCGACGATGGTCGCGATCAGGGGCGTGTGGTGCGGCATGTCCGTGGTGATCCCCGCTGCGGTTATACCGTAGTGTCGTCGGATGACCACGTCCGGACTCGCCACCCTCGAAGCGCGGATTGCGCGCGACCATGCGCTGACCCGCTTCCCCGAACCGCGCTGTTGTGCCGCCGCGCCGCACTGCAGCAGGCAAGCCGATCCTCTACGTGCTGATCGTCGGCGCTGGCCAGGGCGGCCAGGCAGTGGCGACATCGGGCAGCACGACGCGGCGATGATGGCCTACGATACGCTGCAGTTCCCGCTTGCCATGTAGTTGCGACCGTCTCATCGGTGCCGATCAGGGCGCGATGCTGGACATGCTCGGACCGCTGGGCATCACGCGGTCAACGCGAAGCACTTGATCCCGAGAAAAACGCTTCGGCGCGGCGATCTTTCGTTGCAGATTACCGGCCTGCATGTCCCGGAGGGCCTGTGCGCCTCGCACTCGCATTTGCGTTGGTCACGCTGAGCCTGGCGCTGTCCGGAGCACCGCTTGCGGACCCATCGGTGGACGCCGTCCGGGCCGCGGCGCGCGGCGACTACGCCACCGCCCTGCGGCTGTGGCGGCCGCTTGCCGAGGCGGGCGATGGCGCCGCTCAGTACAACATCGGACTGTTGTATCTGGGCGGATACGGCGTGCCGCAGGATCCCGCCGAAGCGGTGCGGTGGTTCAAGCGCGCCGCGGATCAAGGCGATGAGCATTCGCAAGCAAGGCTCGGGGCCGCCTATGCCGATGGCTCGGGCGTACCGCAGGACTATGCCGAAGCCCTGAAATGGTTCCGACTGGCAGCAGACCAGGGTGACCCGGTTGGTCAGTGCGGCGTTGGCAGGCTGTATCTACACGGCCTTGGAGTCGACAAAGATCGCGCCGAAGCCATGAAGTGGCTGCGCCTATCCGCCGATCAAGGTGACGCCTCTGGTCAGCACTTCCTGGCCGCGGCTTACGAGCAAAGTGGCGACGCCGAAGGCTACGCCGAAGCCATGCGGTGGTATCGGCGATCGGCGGACCAAGGCAATGCCGAGGCCCAGCAAGCCATCGGCGC
>CAYNOF010000237.1:0-2454 GCA_964398335.1 uncultured Rhizobiaceae bacterium | reverse complement strand
CTGGCGACGCTCGAGAACGAGTTGCCCAATGCCAGGGCCTATGTCTGTGACGTCACCGACGTGACGCAGATCGAGGCGAGCTGCGCGGCGATCGAGCGCGATCTCGGCGCGCCCGAGGTCCTGATCCACAACGCGGTGGGCGGCACCTTTGGTTCGTTTCTCGAGATCGACCCGCAGGCGCTCAGCCGCAACTTCCAGATCAACACCATGGCCCTGCTGCACCTGGCGCGCCGCCTCGCGCCGGGCATGGTGGCGAAGGGCAAGGGCGCGATCGTCGCCACCGGCAACACCTCGGCGCAGCGCGGGCGGCCCAACTTCGCCGGCTTCGCGCCGACCAAGGCGGCGCAGCGGATTCTCGCCGAGGCGATGGCGCGCGATCTGGGACCCAAGGGCGTGCATGTCGCCTATCTCGTGATCGACGCGGTGATCGACGGCACGCCGCAACGCAACCTGCGCAAGGACAAGCCGGATGAATTCTTCATCAAGCCCGCCGCGATTGCCGACGAGGTCTGGCATGTCGTGCATCAGGACCGCAGCGCCTGGTCGTTCAACGTCGAGGTGCGTCCCTACGGCGAAGTCTGGTGATCACTCCGAATTCTTGCCGGTGATCAGCCGCGCGCCCGACTGGAAGGTCACGTAGGACCACAGCCAGTCGGCCAGCACGGTGAAGCGGTTGCGAAAGCCGATCAGGAAGAAGATGTGCACCAGGCCCCACAGCACCCAGGCGATGAAGCCGGTGACCTGGACGCGCTGGCCGAACTTAGCGACCGCCGCGCCGCGGCCGATCGTGGCCATGGTGCCGAAGTCGCGATAGCGGAACGGGCCGGCCGGGGCCTTGCCGGCAAGCCGCGCCTTCAGCAGCCGCGCGATGTATTCGCCCTGCTGCTTGGCGACCGGCGCGAGGCCGGGGTAGGGCTTGTCGTTCTCGTCAACGCTCAAGGCCGTGTCGCCGATGGCGAAGATCTCGGGATGACCGGGCACGGAGAGGTCGGGCAGGACCTTCAGGCGTCCGGCGCGGTCGGCTTCGGCCGACAGCCATTTCGACGCCGGGGAGGCGGCGACGCCCGCGGCCCAGATCACCGTGGCGGCGGGGATGCGCTCGTCGCCGACCACCACGCCGTCGGCGTCGCAGGCGGTGACGGCCTTGCCCAGCAGCACCTCGACGCCGAGCTTGCCCAGCGCGCGCGCCGTCCACCCCGAGAGCTTCTCGGGAAACGCCGCCAGCACGCGCGCGCCGGCCTCGACCAGCACGATGCGCGCCTGGCGCGGATCGATGGTGCGGAAGTCGCGTGCCAGCGCGCGGCGCGCCAGCTCGGCGATGGCGCCGGCCATCTCGACGCCGGTGGGACCGGCGCCGATCACGACGAAGTTCAGCAGGCGGTGGCGCTTGTCGGGATCAGGCTCGGTCTCGGCGCGCTCGAAAGCGGTGAGGATGCGACGGCGGATCTCGGTGGCGTCGTCGATCTTCTTCAGACCAGGCGCGAACTGCTCCCACTCGTCGTGGCCGAAGTACGAGTGACGCGCGCCGGTGGCCAGCACGAGGTAATCGTAGGGAAGTGCGCGCTCCTCGAGGCGCACGAGCCGGTGTGCGGTGTCGACGCCGCTTACGCGGCCCATCAGCACGCGCACGTTGGCGGCGTCGGCGACGATGGCGCGGATCGGCGTGGCGATCTGCGCCGGCGACAGGCCGGCGGTGGCCACCTGGTAGAGCAGGGGCTGGAACAGATGGTAGTTGCGCCGGTCGACCAGGGTGACGTCGGCGTCCGCCCCGGCCAGCGCCTTGGCGGCGGCGAGGCCGCCGAAGCCGGCGCCGACGACGACGATGCGAGGGCGGCGCGGCGCCGCAGGCTGCTGCGCCGCGTCGGCGGCCTGGGGTGTCTGGTCGAACATGGCGCGCTCCGGGGGCTCAGGCGCGGCCGAAGAGTCGGTGGGCGATGGCGGCATCGAGCGAGAGTGTGCCCGGCCCGCGCGAGATGATGAAGCCCAGCAGCGAGGCCCACATCAGATGCTCGGCCCAGTTCTCGGGATAGACCAGGAACTGGATCACCATCGTCATGACGAACAGCGCCGCCGCGCCGAGGCGGGCGAACAGGCCCAGCACGATCAGCACCGGGCAGATCAGCTCGGCCGCGGTGCCGAGATAGGCTGCGACGTTCGTCGGCAGCAGCGGCAGCGCGTACTCGTCGCGGAACAGGCCCAGCGTGGTCTCCCAGCTCTGGATCTTCACCAGGCCGGACTTGAAGAACACCGCGCCGACGGAGACGCGGAACAGCAGGCTGAAGGCCGACTGCGGCACACGGCCCAGCATGGCGCGCGTGGCGGCGAGGCGCGAGATCAGCGGGGTACGTGACGATTGCGACATGGCAAGCGCGTTCATGACCGGGATCCTCGGCAGGTGGTGGTTCGGACACGGCGACGACGTCGATGCGGTCGGGGCACCGACCCGGCGGTGGC
>CAYNOF010000236.1:0-10164 GCA_964398335.1 uncultured Rhizobiaceae bacterium | reverse complement strand
CGTTGCGACGGTTCCATTATCTAGTTGAGCAGGCCGGCGAATACCATGGCGTCGCGCACCTGTTTCTTGGTGCCCTCGCCGCACTCGACCAGCGGCAGGCGCATCTCGGCCGAGCACTTGCCCAGCAGTTCGGCGCCGTACTTCACCGGGCCGGGGTTGGTCTCGACGAACAGCGCCTTGTGCAGCGGCATCAGGCGTTCGTTGATCTCGATGGCCTTGTCGATCTGGCGCGCCTTCCAGGCGTCGTGCATGTCGCCGCACATTCGAGGCGCAATGTTGGCCGTCACCGAAATGCAGCCGTCGCCGCCCTGCGCCAGGAAGCCCAGCGCGCTCGCGTCCTCGCCGGAGAGCTGGCAGAACTCCTTGCCGGTCTTGAGCCGGGTGAGCGTCGGGCGCGCCATGTCGTAGCTGGCGTCCTTGATGCCGATGATGCCCTTGACCTTGGACAGGCGGATCACGGTGTCGACCTGCATGTCGCCGCCGGTGCGCGGCGGCACGTTGTAGAGCAGGATGGGGATGTCGACGGCCTCGGCCACGGCCTTGAAGTGCTGGAACAGGCCTTCCTGCGTCGGCTTGTTGTAGTACGGCACGACCAGCATGGCGGCCTCGGCGCCGACCTTCTTGGCGTAGCGGGTGAGCTCGATCGCCTCGGCCGTCGAGTTCGAGCCGGTGCCGGCGATCACCGGCACGCCGCTGCCCTTGGCCGTCTGCACGCAGATGTCGATCACCCGCTTGTGCTCGTCGTAGTCGAGGGTCGGCGACTCGCCGGTCGTGCCGCACGGCACCAGGCCGTCGGTGCCCTCCTCGATCTGCCATTTCACGAAGTTCTCGAAGCTTTTCTCATCGACCTTGCCGCCCTTGAACGGGGTGATGAGCGCGACGAGCGAACCGCTGAACATGGGCTTCCCTCCGGGGTTTGCCCGGACCTTAACTCCCGTGTCACAGCGCGGCAACCGGGCTCAGACCTCGAGCCACTCCTTACGCACAGCATTGTTGGCCGCCAAGGCCGCCGGGCTGCCCTAGAAGACGATATGGCCGTGGCCCATGACGTAGAGCCGGGTCGAGATCTTGAGCGCGATGGTGAGCTTCTGCTCGACCAGCAGGATGGCGACGCCGCGCTTGGCGATCTCGTCGAGCAGCACGCCGACCTGCTCGACCAGCTTGGGCGCCAGGCCCTCGGTGGGCTCGTCGATGATCACCAGGTCGGGGTCGCCCATCAGGGTGCGACACATGGTCAGCATCTGCTGCTCGCCGCCCGACAGCACGCCGGCGGCATTGTCGCGCCGCTCGCCGAGATTGGGGAACAGCGCGAACATGTCGTCGAAGTTCCAGCGGCCGAACCTGTTGGCGCGCTTCAGGCCCAGCTCGAGATTCTGCTTCACGGTAAGCCCCGGGAAGATCTGGCGATCCTCGGGGACGTAGCCGATGCCGGCATGGGCGATCTGGTCGGGCCGCTGGCCGGCGAGGTTGCGGCCCTTGAAGACGACGCGGCCCTGCGGCGGCACCAGGCCCATGACCGCCTTGCAGGTGGTCGAGCGGCCCACCCCGTTGCGGCCCAGCAGGCTGACGATCTCGCCCTCGCCGATCTTCAGGTCGACGCCCTGCAGGATGTGGCTCTTGCCGTAGAAGGCGTGCAGGTCGCTGACTTCCAGCATCATGCCGCCCCCGCTTCCGCCACATCCGTGCCGAGATAGGCTTCCTGCACCGCCTTGCTGGCGCGGATCTCCGCCGGCGGACCGCTGGCGATGATCTGGCCATAGACCAGCACGGTGATCACGTCGGCGAGGCCGAACACCACGCTCATGTCGTGCTCGACCATCAGCAAGGTCTTGCCTTCCGTTACGGAGCGGATCAGTGCGACGGCGTACTCGGTCTCGCTGTGGCTCATGCCGGCGGTGGGCTCGTCGAGCAGGATCACGTTGGCGCCGCCGGCCACCGTGATGCCGATCTCCAGCGCGCGCTGCTCGGCGTAGGACAGCAGGCCGGCCATCACGTTGCGCCGGGTATGGAGGTTCAGCCGCTCGAGCAGGCGGTCGGCCTCCTCGTTGAGCGCCCGCTGCCCGCCCAGCAGGTGCCAGAACGAGTAGCGATAGCCGCGCGCCCACAACAGCCCGCAGCGGATGTTCTCGAACACCGTCATGCGCGGGAAGATCGAGGTGATCTGGAAGCTGCGCGACAGGCCCAGCCGGTTGATCTCCTGCGGCGCCAGCCCGTCGGTCGTGCGGCCGTTGAGCGCGATCGTGCCCGAGGTGATCGGGAAGCGGCCGCTGATCAGGTTGAACAGCGTGGTCTTGCCGGCGCCGTTGGGGCCGATCATGGCGTGGCGCTGGCCGGTGGGGATGTCGAGGTCGACGCCGCGGATGATCTCGGTGCGGCCGAAGCTCTTGCGCACGTCCTTGAGGGAGATGGCGAGCTCGCTCACAGCATCGCCCCCTTGGCCTTGGCGTCCTCGATCAGCGCGTCCCATTTGCGGCGGAACGCGCGCGACTCGAGCCTCAGCCAGGCCACGCCGAGCGCCAGCGCCGCCGCGCCCAGCGTCCAGGGAAACCAGGTATGCGGATCGACGACGTAGACGCCGATCTTGAAATGCTTGCCCTGCGCCGCGCCGATGGTGGTGAACGAGGTCAGCTCGACCAGCAGCACGAAGCCGAAGACGAGCAGCAGGCCGGGCAGCAATACGCGGATATAAGGCACGATCAACTCGCGCAGCCGGCCGATGCGCACGATCGGGGTGTGCTGCACGATGATGCCGATGATGCCGCCGGGCGCGAACATCACCATGACGATGAACAGGACGCCGACATAGAGCAGCCAGGCATTGCTGAGCAGGCTCACGCCGCTTTGCAGAAGCACCACCAGGATGGTGCCGAGGATCGGCCCGAAGAAGCCGCCGGCGCCGCCGATATAGGCCGCCAGCAGCGCCGTCGCCGACTTGGCCGCCGCCACCGTGTCGAAGGTGATGATCTCGTAGACCATGCAGTAGAGTCCGCCGGCGATGCCGGCGAAGAAGCCCGACAGCATGAACTGGAAGAAGCGTACGCGCGCCGGATCGTAGCCGACGAACTGCACGCGCTCGAAATTGTCGCGCGTGGCGTTGGCGATGCGGCCCAGCGGCGTCTGCGTCTGCAGGCGCATCAGCAGGGTGGCGATCACCGCCCAGGCGACGACCAGGCAATAGACCTGCCACGGCGAGCTGTAGGGGACGCCGAAGAGGCTGGTGTCGATGACCCGGTCGGTGCTGATGCCGCCCTCGCCGCCGAAGAAGCCCATGAACATCAGGGCGCAGGCCGCCACCAGCTCGCCCAGACCCATGGTGATCATGGCGAAGGCGGTGGCGCGCTGCTTGGTGGCAACCCAGCCGAAGGCGATGCCGAAGGCCAGGCCGCCGAAGCCGCCGACCAGCGGGACCAGCTCGGACGGCAGCCAGAACGAGCCGGCCTTGATGGCGTTGAGCGCGTGCGCGGTACAGTAGCCTCCCAGGCCGAACAGGATGGCGTGGCCGAAGGACAGCAGGCCGGTCTGGCCCATCTGCATATTGAACGACAGCGCGAAGATCGCCATCAGGCCGATCTCGCTCATCATCGTCAGCACGAAGCCGGAATGGCGGCCCTTGCTCCAGTCGTAGAACAGCCACGGCACCAGCAGCATCACGGCGATCGCGATCAACCAGGGCAGCGCGCGGCGCACCAGGCCGGCAGCGCCGTTGGCCGAAGCGCTCTCGCGCGACAGGCTTTGCGTCGTCATGCCTCGCGAGTCCCCATCAGCCCGCGCGGCCTGAACACCAGGATCAGCACCAGCAGGATGTACGGCAGCAGGGCGCCGATGCGCGGCAGCGGCACCATCAGCACCTCGTGGAACGGCGTGGCGCTGGTCACCGTCACGCCGAGCCGCAGCAGCAGATCGGCCAGCGAGTAGTCGAGCACCACGGCGAAGGTCTGGATCAGGCCCATCAGCAGCGAGGCGATGAAGCAACCCGACAGCGAGCCCAGGCCGCCGAAGACGACGACGACGAAGACGATCGGGCCCATGGTGAAGGCCATCGCCGGCTCGGTGACCTGGTAGTTGCCGCCGATCACGCCGGCCAGCCCGGCCAGCGCCGTGCCCGATGCGAACACCAGGGTGAAGACCTTGGGCACGTTGTGGCCCAGCGCGCCCGTCATCTCGGGATGGGTCAGCGCCGCCTGGATCACCAGGCCGATGCGCGTGCGGGTCAGCCCGAGCCAGATCATGCCGAACATCAGCGCCGAGATCAGCAGCATGAAGGCGCGGTAGGCCGGGAAATTGGTGCCGTAGATCCTGAACAGCGTGAAGTCGAGACCCGCGGGAATGCGGTACGGCACCGGGATCAGGCCCCAGGTCATCTGCACGACCTTCTCGATGATCAGCGCCAGGCCGAAGGTGAACAGCAGCTCGGCGATATGGCCGTTCTTGTGCACGCGGCGCAGGCCGAACATCTCGATGCCCGCGCCGACCAGGCCGCACAGGATCGGCGCCAGGACCAGCGCCGGCCAGAAGCCGATATGCTGGCTGATGGTGAAGGCGAAATAGGCGCCCAGCATGTAGGCGCTGGCATGGGCGAAGTTCAGCACGCCCATCATGCTGAGGATCAGCGTCAACCCGCTGGCCAGCATGAACAGCAGCATGCCGTAGACCAGCCCGTTGAGCAGCGAGACGATGAAGAGTTCCATGGCCGCCGTTCCGTGAAATCAAGACGAAGCCGCCGGACGCGAGGTCCGGCGGCGGTCAGGATCGGATCACTTCGGACGGTTCATCTTGCAGGTCGTGGGCTGCATCAGGTCCTTGGCGAGGATGGTCGCCTCGGTTGCCCAGCCCAGGCCGGTCTTCTCGGAGTCGTACTTCACGCCCTTCTTGAAGACGCCGACGAAATACTCGCTGATCAGCTGGTGATCGTCCTTGCGCATCACCGAGTCGTAGCCGAGGAAGTCCTTGTGCTCGAGGCCTTCCATCGCATAGGCGATCTTGGTGGCGTCGACCGCGCCGGCCTTGTTCACGGCCGCCTGCACGTACTCGAAGATGGTGCGGAAGCCCGCCGCGTAGAAGTCGAACGGGAACTTTTCGCGGAACGCCTTGGTCCAGGCCTCGGCCTCGGCGTTGTTGATCTCTGGCGCGATGTTCTCGTTGAACGACTGCACCGAGCGCACCTTGCCGTCGCCGCCCGGACCGATCGCCACCGCGCCGCCGGCGAGATGGGCGTAGAAGGTGTAGTAGCCGAGGTCGACGCCGGCATCGATACCCGCCTTGATCAGCAGGTTCATGTCGGGGCCCCAGTTGCCGGTCAGCAGCGCCTGCGCGCCCGACGCCTTGATCTTGGTGATGTAGGGCGCGAAGTCCTTGACCTTGCCCAGCGGGATCAGCTCGTCGCCCACCACCTGCACGTCGGGACGCACCTTGGCGAGGTACGACTTGACGTCGCGCTGCACCGACTGGCCGAACAGGTAGTCCTGGTTCAGCAGGTACACCTTGGTCGTGGTCTTGGGCAGCGCGCGCACCATGACCTCGGCCTTCATGCCCACGTGGGCATCGAAGCGGAAGTGCCAGAAGCTGCACTGTTCGTTGGTCAATTCCGTCGCGACCGCGCCGCAATTCAGATAGATGATGCGGTTGTCGGGGTTGCGCGCGTTGTGCTTGTTGACGGCCTCGATCAGGGCGGCGGCGATGTTGGAGCCGCTGCACTGCATGATGAAGGGCATGTTCTGGTCGGTGGCGCTCTTGAGCGCCAGCAGCGCATCGGAGGGCTGCGACTTGTTGTCGAACGGCACCAGCTCGAACTTGCGGCCCAGCGCGCCGCCCTTCGCGTTGATGTAGTCGAGGATGTATTGCATCTGCTTGAGGTTCGCGTCGCCGACCTGGGCGAACGGACCCGACAGCGGATCGGTGTACATGATCTTGATCGTGCCCTGCGCCAGCGCCCCGCCCAGCGACGCGATCATCGTCATCAATGCGCCGGCCAGAATAGCCGCGATCCGCGCACCCACGGTTCTGCTCATGTCATCTCCTCCACGCTCGAGACTTGTCGATTGTCTTTTTTCCGGCGCGTCTGGGCGCGTCCGTTGTCACGAGATTGTGCGGATGCTAGGCGCTGGCCGTCGCACTGTCGAGACGTCTGCGCATTGCCGCTGCGACGGAACGCAGGTACCGTTGTGTTCCTGTGTCCCCGACCTGCCCCTCCGGATCGGGTAATTCGATGAAGAAGATCAGCAACGACGCCGTCATCCGCGCCGCGCTGGCGATCACCATCGCGTCGGTCATGGGTGCGCCAGCCCTCGCACAGCAGAACGATGGTGGTGTCACCGTGTATCGCGGCGCACCGCAGCGCGAAAACGCGCCGGCTTCAACGCCCGGCGCGACGCCGCCCCCGACACCAACCGGCCCGCGCTTCATCACCACGCAGCCCGGCGCCGGCACTTCCCCGCCGCCGCCGCCATCTTCGGCGCAGGGCGCGATCCCGGGCGGTCCGCTGAAGCCGGTCGAGCGCGCGACGACCTTGGCGCCGCGCACGAAGCCGGACGCAGTGGCGCAACTGGTGGCTCAGGCGCGGCCGCTGCCGGCGGAGACCGCCACGGGCTTCGCCGCGATCCTCAAGGCGCTCGACGAGACGCGGCTCACCGATGCGCGCGAGTACGCCCGCGCGATGGGCAATGCGCTGATCGTGAAGTACGTCGACTGGTCGATCCTGCGCCATCCGCGCAGCACCGACAGCTTCTCTGCCGCCTTCGCCTTCCTGCGTGCCAATCCCGACTGGCCCGACGACGCGCCGATCCGCCGCCAGGCCGAGGATCGCCTCGGCGGCGACACGCCGCCGGCCGAGGCCCTGGCGTATTTCAAGGCGTTCCCGCCGCTGACCAGCGCCGGCCACATGCGCCGCCTCGAAGCGGCCGAGGTCGCGGCGCCGAACGACGTGGCAGCGCTGGCGCGCGACAGCTGGCAGAACGCGACCTTCCGCCAGCAGGACGAGGGCGCTTTCCTGGCACGCTACGGCGCGCATCTGCGGCCGGCCGATCACTTCGCACGCTTCGACCGCCTGATGCGCGAGGGCAAGGACAAGCTGGCGCGCGAGCTGCTGCCGCGCCTGTCGCCGGCCGACAAGGCGGTCGCCGAGGCGCGGCTGGCGCTGGCTTCGCGCGCGCCCGAAGTGCAGACCATGCTGCGCGCCGTGCCGGCCGATCGCCAGGCCGATCGCCGCCTGATGCTCGATCGCCTGCGCTGGCTGCGCCGCACCAACGACCAGGCCGGCGCGCGCCAGTTCCTGATGACCTTGCCCGCCTCGCTGAAGCAGGACGAGGATTGGTGGAACGAGCGCCAGTCCCTGGTGCGCGACTCGCTGCAGGCCGGTCGCGCTGACGAGGCCTACAAGCTCACGGTCGGCCATGGGCTGACCCGCGGCGCGGGCTTCGCCGAGGCCGAATTCCTCGCCGGCTGGATCGCGCTGCGCTGGCTGAAGCGGCCGGACGACGCGCTGAAGCACTTCAAGACGCTGGACGACGGCGTCTCGGCGCCGATCTCCAAGAGCCGCGCCGCCTATTGGCTGGGCCGCGCGTACGAGGCGGCCAAGCACCCGCTCGAGGCCGCGAGCGCCTATGAGCGCGCGGCGCAGAACGGCCAGACCTATTACGGCCAGCTCGCGGCCAAGCGCCTGCCCAACCGCGCGCCGATGATGCCCAGCGATCCCGAGGCGACGCCGGCGGAGCGTGACGGCATCGAGAAGCGCGAGATCGTCACCCTGGCGCGCTGGCTGGCGCAGGTCGGCGACGACGAGCGTGCGCGGCCCTTCCTGCTGCGCGTCGGCCGCATCGCGCAGAGTGCCGGCGAGCTGGCGCTGAGCGCCGCATTCGCGATCGACGCCGGGCGGCCCGACGTCGCCGTGTCGATCTCGCGCCGCGCCGTCGAAAGCGGCGTGGCGCTCTACGAGGCGGCCTTCCCGGTCGTCGACATGGGCAGCACCGGCTCGATCGAGCGCGCGCTGGCGCTGGGGCTGACGCGGCAGGAGAGCGGCTTCCAGACCGGCGTGTCGTCGCCGGCCGGCGCGCTGGGCCTGATGCAGCTGATGCCCGACACCGCGCGCGCCATGGCAGGCAAGACCAGGCAGCCTTTCGACGCCGCGCGCCTGACCACCGATCCCGCCTACAACGTGTCGCTGGGCACGCAGTACCTCGCCGACATGCTGGAGAAGTTCGGCGGCTCCTACGAGCTGGCACTGTCGGCTTACAATGCCGGGCCCAACCGCACGGCGCGCTGGCTCGAAAGCATCGGCGATCCGCGCAGCGGGGCGATCGACATGATCGACTGGATCGAGCTGATCCCGTTCCGCGAGACGCGCAACTACGTGCAGCGGGTGATGGAGGCGGTGGTGGTCTATCGCGATCGCCTCAACGGACCGTTCCGCGCCATACCGGCGCCCAAGCGATGAAGGGCATCAAGGCCTGCGTCTTCGACGCCTACGGCACGCTGTTCGACTTCAACTCGGCAGCGGTGCGCCACCGCGCCGAGATCGGCCCGCAAGCCGATCGCCTGGCGCAGATGTGGCGCGAGAAGCAGATCGGCTACACCTGGTGGCGCAGCGTGATGGGCAACTACGCGCCGTTCTGGCAGGTCACCGGCGAGGCGCTGGCCCACTGCCTGCAGGCCTGCGGCCTGCCGCGCGAGGGCACGCTGCACGAGAAGCTGATGCAGGCCTATCTCGTGCTCGACCCTTTCGCCGAGGTGCGCTCGACCCTCGATGCCCTGCACGCCGCCGAGATGCCGCTGGCGATTCTTTCCAACGGCAATCCGGAGATGCTCGAGGCCGTCGTGCGCAACACCGGCCTCGCCGACTACTTCAACGCGCTGCTGAGCGTCGACACGGTCAAGGTCTTCAAGCCCGATCCGCGCGTCTACCGCCTGGCCACCGACCACTTCGCCGTCGCGCCCTCCGATGTGTGCTTCCTGTCCTCCAATGGCTGGGATGCCCATGCCGCGGCGAGCTTCGGCTTCCGCACCTTGTGGGTGAACCGAGCCGGTGCCGCACCGGAGGGCCTGCCTGGCACACTGAGCGGCGAATTGCGCTCTCTCGCCGAGCTGCCGACGCTGATCCTGCCCTAGACTCTTCGGTTCTGTGCGTTCCAGTGACGCTCGAGGTTGGCGATCAGCGCCGGGCTGAAATGGCAGAGCGCTTGCTCGCGCGCATAGACGGCGGCGTAGCGGCGGAACGTGTCGAGCGGCTCCAGCCCGACGCGGAAGGCGACGCGGTTGCTGCGCGCGCTGACCATGCCCGAACTCGTCAGCCCCTGCACCGCCTCCTCCACCGCGGCTTCGATGTCCTGCGACGGCGCGAGCTGGTCGATGATCAGTCGGCCCTCCGGGCTGTCGCACTCCAGGCGCTTCTCGTACATGATCGCCTGGCGCGCGATGCGATCGCCGACGAAGCGCGGCAGGCGCAGATTGGCCATGCCCGGGATGATGCCCTCCTTGCGCGCCGGCAGGGTCATGTAGGAATCGGCGCCGGCGATGTTGTAGTCGCAGACCAGCAGCACCTGGCAGCCGCCGCCGATGGCGAAGGTGTCGACCTGGCTGATCCAGACCTTCTCCCTGGTGTCGCCGCCGGCCTCGTCAGGATTGATGTCGGCGCGCGCCAGGCCGCGCATCGCCTTGTTGACCCAGCCGAGGTCGCGCCACAGGTACCAGATGTAATCGATCTTGCCGTAGTACAGATGCGTGAGGTTGATGCCGGCATTGAAGATGCGACGGCCCTTGTACTTGGGATGCTCGACATAGTCGCCGCGCAGCACGCAGATCTGGGTCTGTGGATCGAGCAGCGCCAGGTCGACGGCGATCTCCATCGGCGCCATGGTCGCGGCGTCCTCGGCGTTGAGGTAGCGCGGATTGTGCAGGGTGACGTACGAAGCCTTGCCGCGCCGCTCGACGGTGGCGAATTCGAGATCGGCCTTGCCGTCGCGATCGTAGGCAGCGAAGCGCTCCAGCGAGTCCGCGCGCGGCAGCAGCATGGCGTGGCAGAGATGCGTGCCGGTGTCGGCGCGCGCCAGCACGGCGTTGCACAGAATGCCCTGGTCGATCTCGATGCCGTCCTTGTCACCCTGCTTGCCGGCGCGCTCGGCATCGGCCGCGGCCGCGGGCGGGCCCAGGCCGGGCACCACCACCCCCGCCACC
>CAYNOF010000235.1:0-2307 GCA_964398335.1 uncultured Rhizobiaceae bacterium | reverse complement strand
GCCCAGCACCAGCGCGACATCCGCGTTCTGCGCGGCGTCGACGCGATCGGTGGCATAGGGCTCGGCCTCGCTGTCGAGCCACCACCATGCCCCGACCATGGCGCCCACGACGGCCAGCACGAGTGCGACGACGGCGAAGGTCAGCATGCGGCCGCCTCCCGATGATGCGCGATGATGATGGTGATGTCGGTGGTGCTTGCGACGCGCCATTCGATCGGACCTGCTCCCTCTACCCGGCAATTAAGCGGCTTGGCGTGGCGAGATCGCGGCGACATGATCGGGCAACAATGAAGAGGTGTGCCGCATGCGACGCGTCGCCGGATTCGTTTTCCTGCTGGCGCTGCTAGCGCCTTGGGTGGCCTCCGCGCAAGAGCGCTTTCCCGACCGCGCGGTCACCATGGTGGTGGGCTTCCCGCCCGGCGGCGTGGCCGACGTATCTGCACGGCCTGTGGCGGCGGCACTGGAGAAGATCTGGGGTCATCCTGTCGTGGTGCTGAACAAGGGCGGCGCCGGCGGCGCGGTCGGCACCGCCTCCGTCGCCCAGGCCAAGCCCGACGGCTACACCCTGCTGATGGCGCTGGCCAGCGTCTCGACCCTGCCGGTGGCCGATGAACTGTTCAATCGACCGCCGGCCTTCCGGCTCTCGCAGCTGCAGCCCATCGCGCTGGTCACCGCCGATCCGCCGATTCTCGTCGTGCCCGCCGACAGCCCGTACAAATCGCTGGGCGATATCGTGAGCGCGTCGAAGGCCAAGCCGGGTTCGATCCCCTATGCCTCGTCCGGCACCTACGGCACCTATCACGTGGCCACCGAGATGTTCGCACTCGAGGCGGGCATCAAGCTGCATCATGTCCCGTACAACGGCGGCGGCCCGGCCCTGCGCGCCATCCTGCAGAAGGAGGTCGAGGTCGGCCTGCTCGGCCCATCGGTCGCGGCCGGCCAGATCAGCGCCGGCAAGCTGCGGCCACTGGCGAGCTGGGGCGCCAGGCGCCTGCCGCTCTTCCCTGACGTGCCGACGTTGAAGGAGCTGGGCTACGATATCGAGTACTACATCTGGTCCGGCGTCTTCGCGCCCGCCGGCCTCCCTGAAACGGTGCTGGCGAAACTGCGCGCCGACATGAAGCCGGCGATCAACGACAATGCGGTGAAGAACACGCTGCAGGCCGCCGGCTCGCCGATCGCCTACATGGACGCGCCGGAGTTCACCAAGTTCTTCGAGGCCGACGCGAAACGGCTCGAAGCCGTGGTGCGCAAGATCGGGCGCGTTGATTGACCGGGACCGCCGTCTCCTATGATGCCGGCGGGACGCCGGCGGTCCCAGGAAGACCAACCGCCTCCAGCGCCGCTGTCTGCCGTGCCGCCAGCGCGTCGACGTCGAAGTCGCCGATCATCTGCTGGAACAGCTGGTACCAGTTGATCTCGGCCCGCAGGTGGATGAAGACCGAGCCCAGCCCGATCGCGGCACGGTCCATGAACACGAACTCGCGCGGCACCGTCACGCCGCCCATGCGGCGCACTTCCGAGAACACCGAGTTGGCGGTCTCTCGGCCGTACTGGCCGGCCGAGCCCTCGGCGATGCGTCGCGGGCGGTCGTCCATCAGCGGGCCGTAGAGGAACGCGGCCCAGCGATTGAGCGCACGGATCATCTCGCGCGAGATGTCCTTGAAGCCCCAGAGCCGGTAGGCTGCGACCGCCATCTCCTCGTCGTCAGCCAGCAAGGCGCGGTAGAGATCGATCGAGCCCTTGACGAAATCCGGCGGGAAGACGCGCACACAGCCGAAATCCATCAGGTTGACGTCGCCGTCATCGCGCACCGAGTAGTTGCCGAGATGCGGATCGCCGTGGATCACGCCGTTGAAATAGAACGGCTTGTACCAGGCGTGGAACATGTTGAGCGCCAGGCGGTCGCGCTCCTCCTGCGAGCGGTCCTTCCACGTCAGCAGCGGCACGCCCTGCAGCCAGCGCATGGTGAGCAGCCGGCCGGTCGACAGCTCGTCGACGATCTCGGGCACGTGCACCGCTTGCTCGTCGCGCAGCATATGGGCGTAGAGCCTGGCGTGCTGCGCCTCGCGCCTGTAGTCGAGCTCCTCGCGCAGGCGATCGGCGATCTCCTTGAAGATCTCGTCGGTGCGCACCGCCGTCTCCATGCGCCGGCCGATGGCGAAGATCATCTTGAGCTGGTTGAGGTCGGCGTCGAGCGTCGAGGCGATGTCGGGATACTGGAGCTTGCAGTCCACCTGCGAACCTTCGAGCAGGGTCGCGCGATGCACCTGGCCCAAAGTTTCGGGCTCGGCGGCCTGATTGTCG
>CAYNOF010000234.1:0-2796 GCA_964398335.1 uncultured Rhizobiaceae bacterium | reverse complement strand
GACCAGCACGGCGTCGCCGTCCGCCGCCGCAAGATCGTCGGCCGCGGCTTGCGTGCGGACGATGTTGACCGTGCGCAGGCCGCGGCTCCGCGCAATCTGGATCGCCGCGCGACCGACGGCGGAATTGGCGGCGTTCTGCAGGATCCAGTCCCCGGGGCGAAGGTCGACGAACAGGCGCAGCAGCAGCGCCGCCGTCGCCGGATTGACCTTGAGGCCGGCGAACTGGAGCCGATCGCCCTCGCGCGGCACGCGCACGACGTCACGCTCCTTCGCCACGCGCACGGCGCCCCAATTGTCGGGCGACAGAAGCACGACGCGATCGCCGGGCGCCACCTCCCGCACCGCCGCGCCGACGGCCCGGACGATGCCGATCGCCTCGTTGCCCAGGGTCGGCGAGCCCGGCGTCACGCGCGGATAGACGCCGCGCATCACCAGGAGATCGGCGGGATTGACCGGGAATGCCTCGACACGAACGAGAACCTCATCCTCGGCCGAGATCTCCGGCTCGGGCACCTCGACGCACTGCACGACGTCCTCGGGCGGACCGATGCGGTGGAACTGCACCTGCTTCACGAGACAAGCTCCCTTTCGTCCTGCGTGCGCGCTCAGCCAGCGCGACACGATGCGCCCGCGCTGCCCACGCCATCAGCGTCTCGGCATCGTCGATCAGTTCGCCCGGCATCTCGTGGTAGCTGGCGACCTGGACGCGGCCCGACCTGCCGGCGTAGCTGAAGGGCAGCGCCCCCGCTTCCTCGAAGGCCTCGCGCATCGTCCCGTCGACCCGCAAATACAGCGTGCCCTTCATGACGAAGGCGAACTGCACGCCGTCGAGGCGCAGTGCGAATCCGCCGAAGAACCGCGCGACGCGTACCGCACCGAGCCCGGCCAGCTGGTCGGCGACCGCCGTCGCCTGCAGGCGGGCGACGGCCCCGCTCACGATGGCCGATCCGCGCCCGCCTGGTAGAAGAAGCCGCTGATTGCGAGCAGGCGCCCATCGCCGGCGAGGAGGCCGAAGCTCGTGCCGTTCTGGAGGACCGCACCACCGGCGCCCTCGAGGCGCCAGTGGGCCAGGCTGCGATCGTTGTGGTGCAGCACCTGCAGGATGCGGAAGCGGCCTCCGGGAATGCGCTGCTGAAAGCCGCCCATATACTCGGAGAGCGCCGCACGTCCGGCCTTCAGGCCGTTCGGATCGCAGTAGGTCGCGTCGTCGGCCAGGCACGCGACAAGCTCGCCCCGCCGCGTCTCGGCGTCGGAGGACCAGATCGCGGCATAGCGATCCCAGAGCGTCTCGGGTGTCATGATGCCTCCAGCGAGTCGAATTCATCGTCGATGAGCTGCTTCAGCGACTTGCGGGCGTGCCCGGCGCGAACAAGCACGAGGACGCCCTGGTAAAGCGCCAGAAGCTTCGTCGCGCCAATCGCCGGATCGACCCCGGGGCGCAGCGCCCCGGATGCCCGGGCGCTCCGCAGACGCGCCAGGAAGGTTCCATGCAGCGTGCGCAGCCCGTCGCTGACGCCGTGCGGCGCATCGGCCCCGCCGCCGAACTCGATCGCCGAATTGGTGATCAGGCAACCGAAGGTGCCGCCCCCCGGTTCGTGCAGCAGCGAGAGGAAGAGCGCGCGCAACCCGTCGAGGCCAGCCTCCTCCGCCGCATGCTCGGCGATGCGCCGTCCCAGGACCGATTGGTTGTAGTGGTCGAAGGCCGCCGCGAAGAGGCCGGCCTTGTCGCCGTAGCTGTTGTAGATGCTGCCGCCCTTCAGGCCGGTCGCCTGCTCGAGATCGCGGATCGAGACCGCCGCGTATCCCTTGCGGCGGAACGCGTGCATCGCGGCGACCAGCACGGCCTCTTCATCATAGGATCTCGGACGGGCCATCGGCAGCCTTCATTCTTGATCGGCTGTTTTAGAATACTCGATCAAAAACTCCCGTCAAGCATCCGATGGGGAAATCGTCCGTGAAGGATCGGGGATCAGGCGGCCTTGCGCCTGGCCTCGCGGGCCTGGATCGCGGCGTAGCGCTTCAACAGCGTCTCGGCGCGTCGGATGACGGGGATGTCGATCATCTTGCCGTCGACAGCGAAGGAGCCACGGCCAGCCGCCGCCGCCTCGCGGTCGGCCTCGATCAGCCGCTTGGCATAGGCGACCTCCTCGGCCGAGGGCGTGTACTCCTCGGTGACGATCGGCACCTGGCCGGGATGGATGCAGCTCGCCCCCATGAAGCCGAACTGGCGCGAGCGGCGCACCATCCTGCGGAAGCCTTCCCAGTCGCCGAAGCCCGCGACGCTGGCGATGTAGCCGAAAGGCATGATACCGGCCGACTTCGCAGCGTAGATCATGGTCTGCTTGGGCAGCTGCAGCGTCTCCTCGGTCGGCTCCATGCCGACCTCCGAGGCGAAGTCCTCGCCGCCGATGCTCATCGACACCGTGCGCTCGACCGCCGTGGCGATCGCCGGCATGTCGAAATAGGCGCGCGGCGTCTCGACCATGGCGAGGAACTTGATGTGGCCATGGGCAAGGCCGCGCTTCTGCTCGAGCTCCGACACCAGCTCGTCGAGCAGGCGCAGATGGTCGGGTCCCTCGACCTTGGTGATCGCCAGGCCCTGCACGCCGGGCAGCACGCAGGCCTCGATGTCGCGCACCGCGAGGTCGAGCGGCCGGTTGATGCGCACCACCACGTCGGCGCCGGCCTGGCTCACGCGCCTGGCCGCCGCCTCGACCAGGGTACGGGCATGCGCCTTCTCCGCCGGCGGCACGCTGTCCTCGAGGTCGAGCTGCACCGCGTCGGCGCCTCTTGTGT
>CAYNOF010000233.1:0-4935 GCA_964398335.1 uncultured Rhizobiaceae bacterium | reverse complement strand
GGTCGCCGCGCGCGACGTGCGCGACGAGCACTTCCCGGCGGGATTCGACATCCCTCGGTCATCCTGAGCGCAGCGTGGTGCTAGGTCTTCAGCCGCGCGCGCGTGCTGGTGACCAGGCGGTCGAGGATGCCGTCGAGGATCGGCATCGAGGTCGCGAAGTTGAAGCGTACGAACTGCGCGCAGGCCGGGTCGAAGGTCTCGCCGGCGCTGAAGGCGATCTTGGCCTTGTCGTGGAAGAAGTCGAAGGCCGGCGAGTTCAGCCCCAGCGCCGTGCAGTCGATCCACGCCAGTAAGGTGCCGTCGGGCGCGTGCACCTTGATCTGCGGCACCTCGGCCTTGATCGTGCTCACCATGTGATCGCGTGCCCGATGCAGATGCGCGACCACCGAATCGAGCCAGGGCTGGCCCTCGGTCCACGCCGCGATGGTGGCGTCGACGCCGATGGCATTGGGATCGCCCATCAGGCGCGCCGGGATGCGGCCGAGGAAGCGGTCGCGCAGCTGCGGCGTGCCGAAATGGATGATGGCGGCGCGCAGGCCCGGAATGTTGAAGCTCTTGGTCGCCGAGGTGATGGTGATGGTGCGCGCCGCATAGTCCGGCCCGAGCGAGGCGAAGGGGATGTGCGTGTGACCGGGATAGACGATGTCCTGGTGGATCTCGTCGGCGATCACGATCATGTCGCGGGCGATGGCGAACCTGCCGAAGGCCTGCAGCTCCTCGCGGGTGAAGACGCGGCCGGTCGGGTTCTGCGGGTTGCACAGCACGAACATGCGGGTGCGCGCATCGACCTGCTTCTCGATGTCCTCCAGCCGGTTCACATACGAGCTGCCGGTGTCGCGCATCTGCAGCGGGATCATGCGTCGGCCGGTGACGCGCAGCACCTCCTGGAAGGGCGGATAGCTCGGCATCTGCAGCACGACGCCGTCGCCCGGCTCGGTGAAGGCCAGCACCGGCGCGTAGGTGCCCTGCACCAGATCGGCCAGCGGCAGCGCCAGCTCGGGATCGGTCGTCCAGCCGAAGCGGCTCTTCATGCGCTGGGCGAAGGCGGCGCAGAGCGCGCTGCCGGCCTTGGCGCCGTTGCGCATGGGATAGCCGTAGTCGGTCTTGTCGACGATGCGCCGCACCGCGGCCTGGATCGGCTCGGCGACGCGGAAATCCATCTCAGCGACAAAAGCCGGCAGAACGTCCGGCCCGTACTTGCTCCACTTGGAATTGGTTTGCGCTCTGAGCGCCGCCTCAGGCAGGTCGAATGGGTTGCCTTGTGTCGTTGCCGCCATGATGCGGGCCTTCCCTCGCCTCGGTTCGTTCGACCGCGACGGTAGAGGCTTGCCGCGCCGGACGCCAGCACGACATCCGCAAGTCGCTCAGTTCGGCGCCGTCATGACGCATATCACCTCGCTCGCCCGGCATTCGGCGTAGGCGACCTTGTTCATCACCAGCGAGAGGTTGTTGCCGAGCGCTTCGAAGGACGGGATCGAGATCAGGGCGGCCAGCGCCAGGATCAGCCCGTACTCGAGCGAAGTCGCACCACTCTCGTCTCGGCACAGTCGTCGGATGAAAGACGTCACGCGTTGCCCCCAACCAAATTCGTTTCCATGCATTCCGACGTGGCTTATCCGTGAATTTGTCGTGATTGCCCACCTCAGACGGATCCATTCCGGATGGATTGACTAACGATCGCTTGCGTGTCTGTCTGCGGTGATACTGAGGAAACGCCATGTCGATCGACAGCATCGATGTCAGCGACCCCGGCCTCTACGAGAGCGATACGTGGCGGCCGCTGTTCGAACGCCTGCGCCGCGAGGATCCGGTGCATTACTGCGCCGACAGCCCGTACGGCCCCTATTGGTCGGTCACGCGCTACGCCGACATCATGGAGGTCGAGGTCAATCACGCGGTGTTCTCCTCCGCGCAGGAGCTGGGCGGTATCCAGATCGCCGAGGTCGGCCGCCCCGGCGAATTCGCCAGCTTCATCCGCATGGATCCGCCCGATCACACCGCGCGGCGACGTACGGTGGCGCCGATCGTCGGTCCCACCAACATCGCCAACATGGAAGCGACGATCCGCCAGCGCACGGCGGATACGCTCGATCAGTTGCCGCGCGGCGATGTCTTCGACTGGGTCGATCGCGTGTCGATCGAGCTCACGACGATGATGCTGGCGACCCTGTTCGACTTCCCCTGGGAGGACCGGCGCAAGCTCACCTTCTGGTCCGACGTCGCCATCGCCAACGTCGCCTCGCCCGACGCGCCGGTGCATTCCGAGGACGAGCGCTTCGCCGAGCTCGGCAAGATGGCGCAGTACTTCGCCAGGCTGTGGAACGAGCGCATCAACGCGCCGCCGCGCTTCGACCTGATCTCCATGCTGGCGCATGGCGAGGCGACGCAGAACATGGAACCACGCGAGTTCGTCGGCACCCTGGCGTTGCTGATCGTCGGCGGCAACGACACGACGCGCAACAGCATGACCGGCGGGCTGCTGGCGCTGGCCGCCCATCCCGGGCAATGGGCCAGGCTGCGCGCCGATCCCTCGCTGGTGCCCAGCCTGGTGTCGGAGACCATCCGCTACCAGACGCCGGTGATCCACATGCGCCGGACCGCGCGCGAGGACACGACGCTCGGCGGCAAGACCATCCGCAAGGGCGACAAGGTCGTGATGTGGTACGTCTCAGGCAATCGCGACGAGGAAGCCATCGAGCACGCCGACGATTTCATCATCGACCGTGCCCGGCCGCGTCAGCACCTCGCCTACGGCGCCGGCGTGCATCGCTGCGTCGGCGACCGGCTGGCCGATCTGCAGCTGCGCATCCTCTGGGAGGAGATCCTCAAGCGCGACCTCGATATCGAGGTTGCCGGCCCGCCCAAGCGGCTCTATTCCAACTTCATCCGCGGCTATCGCGCGCTGCCGGTCCGGATCCGGAACTGATCCCCGGGAACGCCGGCGTCCCGCCGGCGCGTCCATTCAACCCGGCCAGGCCTGCAGCACATCGTGCTTGGCCTTGCGCTGCTCGGCGGGCGACTTCTTGAAGTCATGCCCGTAGGTCGCGGTGTCGAACGAGCCATAGCTCGGGTTGGCGATCATGATCCATTCGCGGCCGAAGCGCTGGGCATTGGCCTCGAAGGCCGTCAGGCGTTGCGCCTCGCTGCCGCGGTAGGCGTCGTCGAAATCGCCGTAATTGTCGCCGACGTTCAGCAGCACGCGGTAATCCTTGGTGATCACGGCACGGCGCGTGCTCTTGGCGCTGCCCCAATCCGGCTTCTCGCGCTGGGTCATGAAGACGTCGACATTGCCGCCCATGGGGAATCCGAGCTTGGCCATGTTCTGCTTGGTGGCGTCCTTGTCCTTGGCATCGCGGTTGGTGATGTAGAAGACCTTGGCCCCCTTCGAATCGGCGTACTTGCAGAACTCGACCGCGCCGGGCACCGCCGTCGAGGTCTGGCTCGAGCAGAACCGGCTCCAGCTCTCGCCGCTGAAGGTCTTGTTGTTCTTCATCATCCAGACCTGGTAGAGCGAGTTGTCGAGCAGGGTCTCGTCGATGTCGAGGACCACCGCCGGCGGCAGGTTCTGGTAGTCGCCTTTCTGCTCGTTGGGCGCACCGGTCCAGCCCTTGTCGGTCAGCGCCTGGTCGAAGCGCAGCTGCGCCAGCGTATAGGCCGTCAGGCAATTGGCCTTGTATTCGACCGAGCGCTGCATCCACAGCGTCGCCAGCAGCAAATCGCTGGGCGGCGGACCGTCCTGGGCACGCGCCGGCATGGGCATCGTGCCGGCCAATGCCATGCCGGCCATGGCGGTGAGCAGGCGGCCTCTGGTGATCGCAGTCATGTCAGCTCCCCTTCTCGATACGCGCGTGCAGGGCGCGCCTGGTGTCATGGTCGATGAACGCCGCGTCGACGGCGGTGCGGGTGATCGCCAGCAGTTCCCGTGCCGACAAGCCCATTTGCGCGCTCGCCATCGCGTACTCATTGCCGATCGACGTCGCGAAGAACGCCGGGTCGTCGGAATTCAGCGTGACCCGGCAGCCGGCGTCGAGCAACCGGCGAAGCGGATGGCTCACGGCATCGGGATAGAGACCCAGCGCCAGGTTGCTGCCGGGGCAGACCTCCAGGACGATGCCGCGCCGCGCCAGTTCCGCGACCAGGGCGGGATCCTCGATCGCGCGCACGCCATGGCCGATGCGGGTGACGGGCAGCGCGTCGATCGCATCGCGCACGCTCTGCGGGCCGTCGACCTCGCCGGCGTGCACGGTGCAGGCGAGCCCGGCATTGTCGGCGACGCGGAAGGCCGGCGCGAAATCGGCCGGTGTGTGCCGCAGTTCGTCGCCGGCCATGCCGAAGCCGACGACATAGGGATGCGGCTCGGCCGCCACCAGCTTTGCCGTCTCGAGCGCCTTCTCGGGCCCGAGATGGCGGCGGCAGATGGGGATCAGCCGCGAGACGATGCCGAACTCGGCCTGCGCGCGATCGATGCCGGCGGCAATCCCGGCGAGCTGCGCGGCATAGCCCAGGCCGATGGCGATGGCGTGGTCGGGCGCAACGAACATCTCGACGTAGATCGCGCCTTCGGCGGCGCAGGCGGCGAGGTAGCCGTACATCAGCTCGGTGTAGTCCTGCGCCGTCCGCATCGCACCGGCGACGGCGTCGTAGGCCATCAGGAACTCGTTGAAGGTCCGCCAGGCATAACCGCCCTGCGCGGAGAACAGGCTGGCGGGCAGGGTGAGGTCGTTGCGCCTGGCGATGGCATGCGCCAGGGCCGGCGCCATCGCGCCCTCGATGTGGCAATGCAGCTCGGCCTTGGGCAGGGTGTCGACGATGCTCACGCGAAACCTCGCAACGGCAGATGGGGACGCTGCAGCCAGTTGTCGTCCGTGTAGCGCGCCTCGCCATCAATGATGTGCAGCGAATAGGCGTGGCGCCGGCTCGGCGAGCGGTTGGCGG
>CAYNOF010000232.1:0-7976 GCA_964398335.1 uncultured Rhizobiaceae bacterium | reverse complement strand
CGGCGCTGGCTCGGGCATCGGCCGCGCCACGGTGCGCAAGCTGCTGGCGGTCGGCGCGCGCGTGGTGGCGACCGACCGCGATGCTGCGGGCCTGGCGGAGACCGAGATCCTCGCCGCCGCCGGCCATCGGCTGCGCTCCCTGGTGCAGGACGTCACCGACGAGACCGCGCCCGCCGACGCCGTACGCGCGGCGGTCGACGGCTTCGGCGCTCTGGACTGGCTGGTGAACAACGCCGGCATCGGCCGCTCGACCAATGTCGCCGATACGCCGGATGCCGACTGGGACCGCTTCATGCAGACCAATCTGCGCAGCGTCTTCCGCTTCTCGCGCCAGGCGATCGGCGTCATGCAGCCCGGCCGTGGCGCCATCGTGCATCTCGCCTCGGTGTTCGGCCTGATCGGCTATCCCGGCTCGGCGGCGTACTCGACGGCCAAGGCCGCCGTGGTCGGGCTGACGCATCAGATGGCCGCCGACTACGGCCCCAGGGGGATCCGCGTGAACGCCGTGGCGCCGGGCCTGATCGAGACCGGGATGACGCGCGAGCGCCTGCACGGCGACGAGCGCTATCGCAAGCTGATGCTGGAGACCACGCCGTTCCCGCGCTGGGGCCAGCCCGAGGATATCGCCAACGCCATCGCCTTCCTGCTGTCGGACGAGGCGTCGTTCGTCAACGGCCACGTGCTGGCCGTCGATGGCGGCTGGAGCGTGACCAACTACGTCAGGAGCGCGTTCGACTAGAACATCTGCCGGATCAGCTTCAGCGGATTGAGGCTGGTCCAGATATCGGCGGCGGTGAAGCTCGGGCGGGCTGCCATCGCGGCGTAGTAGCGCGAGATCGCCGGGCGGCGCGCCAGCTCCGCGTGCAGACGGATGAAGCGCATGCGCGCGAGGAACACCGTCCACACCACGTCGGCCGGGCCATAGGCCGGCGGCACCAGCACGGCGCGACCGTCGCCCAGCTCGCTTTCGATCGCGTCGAGGCGCGACAGGGCCACGGCGCGGCGCGAATCGTAGAGCGCCGCCACGGCGTGCGGATCGAAGGTGCGGACGCGGCCGGCGAAGATGTCGGCCCGGCGGCGGTAGAGATCGGCGAGATCGGGGTGCGCTTCGGCCAGCGTGCGCAGGCGCTTCTCGGCCGCCGCCAGCTTGCCGGGCACGAAACGCCGCGCCAGCGGATTCCAGCGCAGCAGCCAGGAGAAGGTCAGCTCGTCGATCGGGAAGTCGTACTGCAGCGCCACCAGCCGGCGCGTCGCGTCGTCGGCCTCCTCTTCGCTGCGGCCGAAGGCGTGGAACAGGATCAGCCGGCTGTCGCTGAGCGGGCCGCCCTCGAGCATCAGGGTCGGCACCGTCATGTTGGGGTTGAGCCGCGCATAGTCCGGCTCGAACTGCGCCATGCGGCGGTGGATGTCGAGCTTCACCGGCGTGAAGGGACGGCCGGCCTCGATCAGCGCCAGCCGCGCGATCATCGAATAGTACGACGACGCGGCGTGGTAGAGGCGCGGCGGCCCGGTCGCGGGCATGGCCCGACGGCTACCGGCCCTTCAGCACTTCCTTGTTAACGACGTTGTTCGGATCCGGCTTGCCGTCGAACACGTCGAGCACGTTCTGCACCGTGGCCTGGGCCATGCGCGCCGAGGACTCGACGGTGACGCCCGCCATGTGCGGCGCCATGATGATATTGGGCAGCGAGCAGAGCTTGTGCACCTCGGTCGGCGGCTCCTTGTCGAGCACGTCGATGCCGGCGGCCTTGATCACGCCGCCCTTCAGCGCGTCGTACAGGGCATCCTCGTTGATGATGCCGCCGCGCGCGGTGTTGACGATGTAGGCGGTCTTCTTCATCGCCGCCAACTCGTTGGCGCCGATCAGGTTGATCGTCTCCTTGTTCTTCGGGCAGTGCACGGTGACGAAATCGGCGCGCGCCAGGCCGGCCTTCAGGTCGGTGACCGGCTCGCAGCCGGCGGCACGGATGACCTCCGGCTTCACGTAGGGATCGTAGATCAGCACGTTCATTTCCATGCCCAGCGCGCGCTTGGCGGTGCGCGTGCCGATGCGGCCGAAGCCGATGATCAGCAGGGTCTTCTGCCAGAGGTCGACCGGCATGTCGTTGCGGCGATCCTGCCAGCGGTTCTCCTTGACCATCCTGTCGTAGTCGAGCGCGCGCTTGGCCACCGCCAGCATCAGGAACATCGCGTGCTCGGCGACCGACACCGAGTTCGCGACGCCGGCGATCATCAGCGGCAGGCCGCGCTTGGTCAGCGCCGGCACGTCGACCGTGTCGTAGCCCACGCCGATGCGCGCGGCGCACATCAGGTTCGGCGCCACCTGCAGCTCGGGCTCGCCCAGCGGCGTCAGGCCGAGCGTCACGCCATGCGCATCCTTCAGCGCCTCGTGGAACTGAGCGGTGGTGAAGTTGTTGAGGACGACCGCCTCGACATCGTCGCGCGCATCGACCAGGGCCATGCCCGCGGGATGCATGCCCATCGGCATCAGGATGCGCTTCATGTTCGTGGCCATGTCCGGTCCTCTCCCTCGATTCGCGCCGCAGCCTGTCATGGGCGATGTGGCGATGCATCCCTCAACTCGCGCTGGCTGCCTTGCCGAGAAGGAAATCCAGCAGGATCCGCTGATAGGTCTCGGGCACGACGTTGGGGAAGAAGTGCCCGCCCTGGGGCAGGATCACCGTGCGGCAGTCCGGCACCAGCCGGCCGATCTCCTCGGTGAAATACGCCGGCGTCACCTGATCGTCGCGCGCACCGATGGCGAGCGTGGGCGACGTGATGCGGTACAGCTGGTCGCGCCGGTCGTGCGCGACGATGGCGTCGATGCGCGACAGCACGATCTCGGGCACCGGGATGGTCTCGTGCGCGCGGGCCTCGTTGGCAGCGAGCACGTCGTCATGGTCGCGGATCCAGAACGGCGCCTGCAGCGCCAGTCCGCTGGCCTTGGTGTAGGCCACCGGCCCGAGCTCGCGCAGCACCATCGAGCGCAGCTCGAAGGCGCGGCGGAAGAAGGCATCGGTCTTGGCCCAGGTGCCGCACAGCACCAGCCGGTCGATGCGCTCAGGATACTCGACGGCGATCGCCTGGCCCATCGCGCCGCCGGTGGAATGGCCCACCCAATGCGCGCGCTCGATGCCCAACACATCCATCAGCTGCAGCGCGTCGTCGGCCATCTGCTCGACCGAGTAGTCGATGCGCGACAGCGCCGAGCGGCCGCAGCCGCGATGGTCGTGCAGGATCACGGTGAAGTGCCGCGCGAAGGCGGCGACGTGCGGTTCCCAGAAGGTGGCGACGCCGCCCAGGCCGGTGACCAGCATCAGCGGCGGGCCCGAGCCGTGTGTCTCATGGAACAGCGTGGCGCCGTCGCGCAGGGTTATATGGGGCATGGCGGCGCGACGTTAGCAGAACCGTCGCATCCGTGAGATAAGGTGAATAAATGATTACACGCTCACTTTCGTGATCAGTGAGCAGACCTTCTGTCGCGTGGAGGACCGTATGAGTCAGTTGAACGGGATTCGCTACGTGCTCGAGAAACTGCGGGTGAAGGTCCGCCAGAAGCACCTCGACCTGATGGCCAAGGGCACCACGCCGCAGGTCGGCGACGTGAAGACGCCGCAGTTCTGGGCCGACCTGGAGAAATATGCCGACCAGCTTGCCCTGATGATGCGCAACCTCAGCTCGATGGCGCATTCGCTGGAAGCGCAGGCCGAGGGTGCGCGCTTCGCACCGCTGACCTATCGCTACAGCGCCAGGCAGTCGGTGCGCGATCGCCAGCGCAACGTGCAGAACGTGATCGACCTCGCCATGGAGATCGCCGGCGACCTGCAGGACCTCTACGGCCGCGGCCAGAAGCCGACCGAAGCCGACATGATCAAGGGCATCGAGAAGATCATGAAGGAGCTCGGCAAGGCGATCGACAGCTCGCAGCTCCAGGCCACCGTGAAGCATCTCGCCAGCGAGCCGGGCTTCCACGGCCATGCCCAGTCGGCGCCGTCGCTGGGCGGGTTGACCTCGCTGCCGGTGCTGCTGATGGCGATCATCTTCATGATCCGCCGCAAGTCGCGCGAACGGCAACGCGAGGACGCGTGACACGCCGTGCTAGGGTGTCGCCGGTTCGTGGGAGCGGGTGACACATGGCCAATCGACGTGTCGTGCTGGTGATCTGCGACGGGCATCGCCGCGACTTCGTGCGGCCCGAGCTGTGCCCGTCGATCGTCGATCTCGGCCGCAGTGGCCGGCGCTTCGACAATCATCGCGGCGTCTTCCCCTCGGTGACGCGCGCCTCCTCGGCGTCGATCGCCACCGGCTGCCATCCGGCGCGCCACGGCCTGCATGGCAACACCATGGGCCTGCCGGACGGCGACGGCGTCGTCGTGCACGATGTCGGCCCGCCGCAGTTCCGCGACGCCATGCGCCAGGCGCTGGGCCGCACGCTCAAGACTCCGACCCTGGCCGAACGGCTGCGCGACGCCGGCGGCGTCATCGTCTTCTCCAACGTCTCGCCCGGCGCTGCCTATTTCCAGGATCCCGACGGGCACGGCCACGTCTATCACCGCGCCGGTTCTTTCGCCCCCGGCCTGGTGCCGATCGACGGGCTCGACATCGCCAAGGACGCGTCAGGCGACCGTGCCATGGCGGAGCGCTTCTGCCTGGAGGTGCTGCACGAGCGGCGCCCGCCGCTTGCCGTGCTGTGGCTGAGCGATCCCGACGCCACGATGCACGCCAACGAGCTCGGCGGTCCCGAACATCTTCAGGCCATCGCCTCGGCCGATTCCTGCGTCGCCCGGGTACGCGCCGCGGTCGATGCGCTGCGCGGGGCGGGCGAGGACATCCTGCTGCTTGTCGGCTCCGATCACGGGCAGGAGACGGTGACCGGCGCGGTGGAGGTCGAGCGCCTGCTGGTCGAGGCGGGACTGAAGGACGCGCCGGACTCGACCGAGGTCGCGGTAGCCTCGCAGGGTACGTCCGGCCTGATCTACGTCACGCCGCGCGCCGCCGACCGCCGGGACGCGATCGAGGCGTTCGTGCGCGCCCAGGATTGGGCCGGGGGCGTGTTCGTCGGCGACGGTCTGGCCGAGATCGGCATGCAGCCCGAGGGCCATCTGCACATGGCCTTCAGCATGGCCAAGACCGATGCGGCCAACGGCCATGGCTGCCGCGGCGGCAGCCTGATCGTCGCCAGGGCGGGCGCCGGCGAGAAGATCGGGCTCGGCCAGCACGGCGGCGTCGGCCGCTTCGAGCAGGCGCCGTTCCTGATCGTCGAAGGTGCGGGGTTCGCGCCCGGCACCGCCTGCGCCGAGCCGACCTGCATCGTCGATATCGCGCCGACGGTGCTGGCGCATCTCGGCGTCGCCGCCGACGGCATGGACGGCCGCGCGTTGCAGGGCCGCTGAGGCATCATCCGCCCAGCGGCGTGCCGCGTTCGCGCCAGGCGCGCATTTCGTTGTCGGGCAGGGCGGCGGCGACGCGGATGCCATCGGCCGTCTCGACCAGCAGGTAGACATGCTCCCATTCGGCCACGACGCCCCCACCGGCGTCGCGCAGGACGTCGGCCGTCCTGACCGAGGCTGTCGTCTCGGTGAGCCGGCTCAGCTCGAGGATTTCCTTGTCGGCGCGAACCACGCCCTGCGCCGCGTAGAAGGCGCAGAGCTTCACCGCGTTGGCGCGGAACGCCTCGCTGTCCAAGACGGTCTGCTTGCCGCCATGGCACATGAAGGCCGGGAACGACCACGCCGCCTGGATGCGGTCGATTGCGCCGGAGGAGAACGCATCCGCATAGTCCTTGAAGAAGCCGTGCACCTGCGCTGCCGTCACCGTCGCCTCCCGCGTCATCGGAGTTGACTCTACTACAGTTGAATATATATTCAAGTATATGAAACGTGTGATCAGGCGACACAGGAAGGTCGACGACGATCGCGCGCCGGAGCTGGCGGACCTGTTCCGCCTGCTGGGCGATCCCAGCCGGCTGCGCATCGTCATCGCCTGCCTCGATGCGCCGGTGGCGGTGAGCGCCATCGCCGAGGGGCTGGGGCTGTCGCTGTCGCTGGTCAGCCACCATCTGCGGCTCCTGCGCGCGGCGCGGCTGGTGCGCGGGCTGCGCGAGGGCAAGCAGGTTTTCTACCAGGTCGCCGATCACCACGTGCGCGGGATGATCACCGACATGCTCGAGCACATCGCCGAGGAGGCCGACTGACATGCACGCCGACCACGCTCACGACGCCGCCGGCTGCTGCCACGGCCACGGCCACGACCACGCGCACGGCCCGCGCGCCGACGGCCCCTATCGCTTCGTGCTGTGGGTCGCGCTGATCCTGAACGCCGCGATGTTCGCGGTGGAGATCGGCGCCGGCGTGACGTCGGGTTCGGTGTCGCTGCTGGCCGACTCGCTCGACTTTCTGGGCGACGCCGCGAATTACGGCGTCAGCCTCTTCGTGCTCGGCGCGTCGCTCGCCTGGCGCGCGCGCACGGCGCTGCTGAAGGCGGCGAGCATGGCGGCGTTCGGCCTGTGGGTGGCGGGCGAGGCGATCTGGAACGCCGTATCGGGCGTCGTGCCGCAGGCCATCACCATGGGCGTGGTCGGCGCGCTGGCGCTGGGCGTCAACGTACTGGTGACCCTGCTGCTGTTCCGCTATCGCGAGGGCGATTCCAACATGCGCTCGGTGTGGCTCTGCTCGCGCAACGACGCGATCGGCAACCTCGCGGTGATGGCCGCGGCGGTCGGCGTGTTCGGCACCCGCACCGGCTGGCCCGACATCGCGGTGGCCGCGGTCATGGCCGGCCTGGCGCTGTGGAGTGCCTGGCAGGTCACGCGGTTGGCGTTGCGGGAGCTGAGGCCGGCCGTCCGCTGATTACTCCGCCGCGACCTTCATCGCGCCGCCGTGCAGGGCTTCCCAGATCGCGCGCGGCGTCGCCGGCATGTCGATGTGCTTCAGCCCGTTCACCGGCTTGAGCGCATCGACGATGGCGTTGATCACCGCCGGCGGCGAGCCGATCGCGCCCGCCTCGCCGGCGCCCTTCAGGCCCAGCGGATTGGTCGTGCAGCGCGAATGGTGCGTGTCGAAATGCACGTGCGGCACGATGTCGGCGCGCGGCAGCGCATAGTCCATGAACGAGCCCGACAGCAGCTGGCCACTCTCGCCGTCATAGACGGTGCGCTCGGTCAGCGCCTGGCCGACGCCCTGTCCGACGCCGCCATGCACCTGGCCCTGCAGCAGCAGCGGATTCATCACACCGCCGAAATCGTCGACGATGGTGTAGTTGACGATATCAGGCGTGCCGGTGTCGGGATCGATCTCGATCTCGCAGATGTGGCAGCCATTGGGGAAGGTGGCGGCATCGGGTACGCGCGTGAACTCGTCGTCGAGCGGCTTGCCGCCGTGCTTCGGGTCCTTCGCGCCTTTGGCGACGTCGAACAGCGAGAGCCGGCGATCGGTGCCGACGATGCGGAAATCGCCATCCTTGTACTCGACGTCCGAGGCCGAGGCCTCGAGCATGCTGGCCGCGACCGGCTTGCCCCTGGCGATGATCGATTCCGACACGCCATAGACCGCGGCGCCGGCCACCGGGATCGAGCGCGAGCCGCCGGTCATGCCCTCGGGCGTCACGTCGCTGTCGCCCTGCACGATGCGGATGCGCTCGGCGTCGATGCCCAGGCGGTCCGACATGACCTGCGTGAACGCGGTCTCGTGGCCCTGGCCGTTGGTCTGCACGCCGAGATAGAGCGTGATCGTGTCGTCCTCGTTGAACTTGGCGATCGCCGTCTCCTGCGGCGCGGCGCTGCACTTCTCGACATAGGTCGCCATGCCGAGGCCGCGCAGCTTGCCGCGCTTCTTGGCCTCGGCGCGGCGCGACTCGAAGCCGTTCCACGACGCGCGCTGCATCGCCTTGCGCATCACGGTCTCGAAGTCGCCGGAATCGTAGACGTCGCCCAGCGCGGTGCTGAACGGCAGCTGGTTGGGCCGGATCAGGTTGCGCGC
>CAYNOF010000231.1:0-4891 GCA_964398335.1 uncultured Rhizobiaceae bacterium | reverse complement strand
CGCCGCGCCAGGCTCACCGTGTCGATGAAGGCGTTGCCCAGCGCCGGCCGGCCGACGCGGTCGAGCTCGGCGTTGATGAAGCCCAGATCAAAGGCGGCGTTGTGGATCACCAGCGTGGCGTCGCCGACAAAAGTAAGGAATTCCTCGGCGACATCGCCGAACAGGGGCTTGTCCTGCAGGAAGTCGATCGACAGGCCGTGGATGGCAAAGGCCTCGTCCGGCATGTCGCGCTCGGGGTTGAGGTAGCGGTGCCAGGACTGGCCGCTGGGCATGCCGTGGATCAGTTCGACGCAGCCGATCTCGACCAGGCGGTGGCCGGCACGCGGATCCAAGCCGGTAGTCTCGGTGTCGAAGGCGATCTCGCGGCTCATGATCGGCGGCTCCTGCGGCTGCGGGCGTTCTCGGCGCTGCGCCGCTCATAGAGCGGCCGGCCAGGCCAGAACCTGCCCTTGCGCCTGCGCAATTCCTTCAAGGCCTTGACCAGCGCGGCACGGGTCGGGCCGATGCCGCCGTTGCTGGGCAGGACGAAATCGGCATGCCGGCGCTTGACGCTGTCAGGTACCTGCCGGCGATGGATGTCCTCGAACTTCTCTGCCGTCATGCCCGGCCTTGCCAGAACCCGCTGTCTTTGCAGGAAGTAAGGAGAGCTCACGACCATTGTCGCGTCGACCCGCTGGTGGCCGCTGCCTTCGAACAGCAGCGGAATGTCGAGCACGACGATCGGTGCGCCGCGCAGCGCCCATTTCTTCAGAAAGGCGCGCTGCCGGCGGCCGACCAGGGGGTGGACGATGCTCTCCAGCTTGCGCAGCGCGGTAGGATCGCCGAAGACCTTGGCGCCGAGCGCGGCGCGGTCGAGCACGCCATTCTTCACCGAGCCGGGGAAGGCCGCTTCGATGGGTCCCAGCGCTTCGCCGCCGGGCGCCTGCACGGCATGGACGGCGGCGTCGGCATCGTAGACCGGGATGCCCATGCTGCGCAGCAAACGCGTGGCAGTGGACTTGCCCATGCCGATGGAGCCCGTCAGTCCAACGATCAGCATTGGCTCATTCGTCCTCGCCCAGCGCGGTGCGCAAGGCGCGCCGCAGGGCCTTGGCGTCCTTGCGCGCCAGCTCGCCCAGGCGCTTCTCGGCCTTGGCGTTTTCGACCACGAACAGCTTGAGCCGCACCACCGACGGTACCGGTAGTCCCGCCGTAACCAGGTCAACGATAGGCACGTCGCTGGACCAGCCGCCAGCCGAGCTGGTCACCATGGCGCACAGCGTATGGCCCTGGCTGATGTTGAAGGTGCGTGTCGACAGTACGACAGCCGGTCGCCGTCCCGTAGGGTGGCCGTCGTTGAGCGGATGGGGCAGCGCCACGACGTCGTACCGGTCAAAGATCACGGTAGGCGTCCTCATCGGCGGGGCTGGTCCATTCGGTCAGGTCGGTACCGACGGACCCACCAGCCGCTGTTTCGGGCTGCTGAGCAATCTTGCGCAACACCGCCTGATCGTCTTCCAGCACAAAAGCAACCAGATCACCGTCAGCCAGGCCGAGCGCCGAGCGCACCGCCTTGGGAATGGTGATCTGGCCCTTGCTAGTGATCCGACTAATCAGCCGCATTCCTTACTTTCCATCATGGAAGTAAGGAAGTCAACAGGATCACGGGATCAGCACCGTTTGGCCGGTAGTCTTGCGGCTCTCCAGATCTCGGTGCGCCTGTGCCGCGTCCTTCAGTGCGTAGGTCTGATCGATGGTGATCTTGACCTTGCCGCTCTTGACCATCTTGAACAGCGCCTTGGCGCTGCCCTCGAGATCCTTGCGGGTCGAGGTGTAGGCGCCGAGGCTCGGCCGGGTCAGGAAGGCCGAGAGATTGCCGCCCAGCACGGCGGGGGCAACCGGCGGCACCGGGCCCGAGGCATTGCCGAAGCTGACCAGCATGCCGAGCGGCGCCAGGCACTTGAGCGAGATGTCCCAGGTATCCTTGCCGACGCCGTCATAGACCACCGGCACGCCCTTGCCCTTGGTGATCTCCTTCACCCGCGCGACCACGTCTTCCTTGGTGTAGTCGACCACCCAGGCGTAGCCGTGCTTCTTGGCGATCGCCGCCTTCTCGGGCGACGACACGGTGCCGATGGCCTTCACGCCAATCGCCTTGGCCCACTGCCCGAACAGCAGACCGACACCGCCGGCGGCGGCGTGGAACAGCACGATGTCGCCCTTCCTGCACTTGTAGGTGCGGCGGATCAGGTACTCCGTCGTCATGCCCTTGAGCATCATGGCGGCGGCCTGGTTGTCGTTGATGCCGTTGGGCACCTTGATCAGGATCGCCGCCGGCAGCACGCGCTCCTCGGCATAGGCGCCCGGCGCGCTGCCGCAATAGGCGACGCGGTCGCCTTTCTTGAAGCCCTTCACCTTCGGCCCGATCTCGAGCACCACGCCGGCGCCCTCGCGGCCGATGGCGTTGGGCATCGGCACCGGGTAGAGCCCGGAGCGCGTATAGATGTCGATGAAGTTAAGGCCGATCGCGGTATGGCGGATACGCACCTCGCCGGGGCCGGGCTTGCCGACATCGATGTCGGTGTACTCCATCACCTCAGGACCGCCGGCCTGCCGGATCTGCACTGCCTTGACCATGGACGTCTCCCCGTTAGCAGTTCGGGCGGGAGCCTAGTGCAGGCGCGCGCGCCTTGCCACCGCGACAGCGCTGCGCTTGCGCGATTGTCCCGTGCCGCGTACGCGTCGCGGCCTGATCCGCCAGGAGCCCATCCTGCGTCGCCGTTCCCTGTTGTTCGCCGCTGCCTTCGCGCTCCCCGGCGGCGCGCTGGCGCAAAGCGCCGGCCCGCTGCGCATCGAGCAGCCCTTCGCGCGCGCCACCGCGCCGACGGCGCGGGCCGGCGGCGCCTTCATGACGATCGTCAATACCGGCGCCAGCGCCGATCGCCTGCTGCGCGTCGAGACCAGCGTGGCCGCGCGCGCCGAGCTGCACACGGTGATCATGGAAGGCGACGTGATGCGCATGCGCGAGGTGCCGGGCATCGACGTGCCGGCCAACGGCAAGGCGACGCTCGCGCCGGGCGGCTTCCACGTGATGCTGATGGAGCTGAAGGCGCCGCTGAAGGCCGGCGACACCGCGCCGATCACCCTGGTCTTCGAGAAGGCCGGCCGTATCGACGTCAATGTGCCGATCGTGCCGCTGGGCGCCCAGCCCGGCATGCAGCACAAGCCCTGATGCGGCTGGTCCTCGCCTCGACATCGATCGCGCGGCGCGCCCTGCTGTCGGGCGTCGGGCTCGATCACGAGGCGGTGGCGCCCGGGGTCGACGAAGCCGCCGAGAAAGCGCGGCTGGGCGACATCGCCGGCGATGCCCTGGCCGCGGCGCTGGCCGATCTCAAGGCGCTGGCCGGCGCACGTTTGCGTCCCGGCGCGCTGGTGATCGGCGCCGACCAGACTCTGGCGTGCGACGGCACCTTGTTCGACAAGCCCGCCGACCTGGTGGAAGCGCGCAGCCATCTGCTGCGCCTGCGCGGACGCACGCATACGCTGCACGCTGCGATCTGCGTCGCGCGCGACGACCGGGTGATCTGGCGCCATCTCAGCGCGGCGCATCTGACGATGCGCGACTTCTCCGATCATTTTCTCGATCACTACGTCGCGCTGTGCGGCGAGACACTCACGACGTCGGTCGGCGCCTATCGTCTCGAGGGACCGGGACCGCAGCTCTTCGAACGCATCGAAGGTGATTACTTCACCATCCTGGGTCTGCCACTATTGCCGCTGCTCGACTTCCTGCGTGGTGCCGGGGTCGCTCGGAACTGAGACATGACGCCCGATTTCGCTACCCTGCTTGCGTCCGCACAGGATCGACCCTTCGCCTTCATCGTCGGCTGGCCGGTCGAGCATTCGCGCTCGCCGCTGATCCACGGCTACTGGCTGCAGGAACGCGGCATCACAGGCCACTACGGTCGCCTCGCTGTGGCACCGGGTGGCGACGCCCTGCGCGCCACGATCGATTTCATCCGCCGCACACCGCATGCGCGCGGCTGCAACCTCACCCTGCCGCACAAGATCGACGTGCTGGGCATGCTCGACCACGTCGAGCCCAAGGCGGCGCATATCGGCGCGGTGAACACCGTGGTGAAGCGTGCCGACGGCACGCTGGAGGGCCGCAACACCGACGCCTTTGGCTTCATCACGGCGCTACGAGCGGGGGCGCCGAACTGGAAGCCGGAGGCGGCGCCGGCCGTCGTGCTGGGCGCCGGCGGCGCGTCGCACGCGGGGTGTCATGCGCTGGTCGATGCCGGCGTGCCCGAACTGCGCCTGCTCAACCGTACGCGCCAAACGGCGATCGACCTCGGCGCGCAGGTGACGCCGAAGGATGGTCGCACGGTGGTGATCGACAGCTGGGATCGGCGTAACGCGGCGCTCGGCGGGGCCGGATTGCTGGTCAACACGACGTCGCTGGGACAGAAAGGCTCGCCGCCGCTGGAACTCGATCTTGCCGCGTTGCCGAACGCGTCGGTGGTCGACGACATCGTCTACGTGCCGCTCGAGACGGCGCTGCTGGCTGCGGCGCGGGCGCGTGGCAATGCCACGGTCGACGGTCTCGACATGCTGCTGCACCAGGCGCGGCCGGGCTTCGCGGCGTGGTTCGGCGTGGCGATGCCCGAGGTGACGCCGGCGTTGCGGCGTGCCGCCGCCGGCGATCTCGGCGCGCGTTAGGCTACAGGCCGCGGCGCTGGCGGAAATACAGCGCCAGCTTCATCCGGATGTCCTCGGCAAGGTCGCGCGCGGTGCGCTCGCGGGCATTCTCGCGCGCCGCTTCGGTCGCCGGCTGCGAGCGCGTCAGATCGAAGCGCGCCGTGGTGCGGCTGACGCCCGATGTCAGCGTCGCACCGGAGGGATCGCGCAG
>CAYNOF010000230.1:0-3660 GCA_964398335.1 uncultured Rhizobiaceae bacterium | reverse complement strand
CCGGCGAATTGTCCGTCGCGCGCCAGCCCGATCGCGGCGGGCAGCACGTAGCGATCACCCTGCCGGGTCGCCGGCTGCGATGAGACGACGAGCTCGGCGCGCTCGCGCACCTGCGCCATCAGGGTCTCGAAGCCGATACCGGGTTGGGGCGAGGTCGAGCAGCGGCGCGCGCCCTGCGAATCGACGAGGACGATCAGCACGTAGCGCTCGCCGAGGTGACGCAGCAGGCGCCGCAGGTAATCCTCGCAGCGCGCCAGCTCTTCCGGCGGCAACGTCTCGCTCGTCCAGCGCGGCACGTCGCGGTCCTCGCGCAGGGTCGACAGCACGCGGCGCGCGCCTTGCAGCGTCTCGCGCCAGGGCAGCACCGCGGCCTCGACGGCACTGGCGACGAACTCGCCGCGCGCGCGGCGCAACTCGCGCTGCTTCTCGAATGTCCACCATCCCGACAGCGCGATGACGGGCAGCAGCAACGCAGCCAGCAGGGCCACGAAGCGAGCGCGCATCGGCCAGGCATTCATCGGCCTGCTCCGCGCCGCAGGCCAGGTCGGCGCGGCGGTGTGGCGGCGCCCAACCGCTGCGGCCGCCCCGACATGCGTCCCCTTCCCCGGACGATCAGATCGCGACGGTGTTCAGCGCCTGCGCCATCGCCGTGCGCAGCAGATCGGGGTCGAACGGCTTGGTGATGACGAACACCGGCTCGACGCCACTGCCCGTCAGCAGCCGCTCCGGAAAGCCGGTGACGAAGATCACCGGCACTTCCAGCCCCTTCATGATCTCGCGCACCGCGATGATGCCGTTGTCGCCGCCCTTGAGCTGGATATCGGCGAGCACGAGATGGGGCGAGTGCTTGCGCGCGAGATCGACGGCGTTCTTCTCGGTGGCGGCGATGCCCACGACCTGATGGCCGGCGTTCTGCACGATCTTGGCGACGTCGAGCGCGATCACCGCCTCGTCCTCGATCACCAGAACGCGCACCGAGGCGACGCGGCGCAGCTCATTGCGGGCCTCGCCCAGTGCCGCTTCGGCCTCCTCGCGGCTGACGTTGAGGATGCGCGCAGCATCCTCGATCGAGAAGCCCTCGAGTGCCGTCAACAGCAGCATCTGCCGCTGCAGCACGGGAATTTCGCTGAGTTGCGCCTTCAGCCGGCCGGGCACGCCATCGGCCGCCGCCTCGCGTTCCTCGAGCACGTCGAAGGGTTGCCGCAGGCGATGGAACAGCGTGAAGATCTTCTGCTTGGTGTCGTATTCGTCGGCGGCCAGCGGCTGCTCGCGCAGGACCTCGACGCACAGCCGCACCCACTCGTCGCCCCGCTTCTGCGATCCGGTCAGCGCCCGCGCATAGCGGCGCAGGAACGGCAGCATCGAGGCGACCGCGTCTGGCAGACCTGTCTTGACCTGTTCCAAGTGAACCCCCGTGACTGCTGCCCGTGACGTGGCAGTTCGCCGGCGTTTTGCGGCATCACAACCTTGTGTTTGACGCCAATGGTCGGTCCCGGTACCGCGGATCGGTGATCAACGTTAACCACTGGCGCTGTTTATTTTAACGCCCGTGGCCGTAATTCGTTCCATCCAGTTGACGAATTTCCCATGATTATCAAGGGAATGGCTTTTGTGTCGCCGCGCCCCTTGGACAATCGTTGCAGGGCCCCTACATGCCTTTCAACGCGTAGTTCAGCAGGAGGACGCTATGGCAACGGTGCGCTCGAATGCGAACGAGGTGGATGATTTCCATGAGCAGATGAAGGCGATCCTGCCGCGTCTGCGTCTCTATGCCCTTTCCCTCACCCATGATCGCGATCGCGCCAACGATCTCGTCCAGGAGACCGTGCTGAAGGCGCTGGCCGGCCGGGCGAGCTTCCGGCCGGGCACCAACTTCTCGGGCTGGATCTTCCGCATCCAGCGCAACGAGTTCATCTCCAGCCTGCGGCGCCTGAAGCCGACCGTGCCGATCGATACCACGGTGGCCGAGTCGCTCACCCAGCGTCCGTCGCAGGAGAACGGCCTGGTGATGCGCGAATTCCTGCGCGCCTTCGGTCAGCTGTCGCCCGGCCAGCGCGAGGCGCTGGTGCTCGCGGTTGTCGACGGCCAGCCCTATGACGTGATCGCCGAGCATGTCGGCGTCTCGATCGGCACCATCAAGAGCCGCGTGTCGCGCGCCCGCGCCACCCTCGCGCGTCTGCTGCTCGACCCCGAGGATACCGAGGCGGTGGACTCCGCCGTGCGCACGATCGCGCGCAACAAGGCGGTGCCGTCCGCGGAAGACGACGCGCGCTCTTCACTCACCCCGTAATCCTGCTAATGTCGCGGCCGCACGTCACGCGTTGAAGCAAGGGGATCGCCGATCGGCAGGCCGATATGGGATGCCGGTCGGACAACCCTTCGTGCAGGGAAGGGAACTGGGTTCTTCAAACCAGCCATGGCAGACGGCGACAAACCTCCGGGAGGGGGTCCTGTGTTCGGGCCCGCGGCCGAAGAGCAGCCGTTCGACAGATGGCTTCGCAAGCAGTTGCACGCCATGTTCGATGAGGTCGTGAACGAGCCGCTGCCGGCGGATCTCGTGCGCCTGATCGACCAGGATGCCGATCGGGTCCGTCAGGAGGCGGCCGGAAGCTCGCTGCCCAAGCCGCCGCCGGACAAGCCCTGACGGGCGGCGAAGCTGAGCTCGCGCGGCACCCGCACTTCTTCCGGGATCAGGAACAGGCCGATCGACCGCGCCACGCGGCCGCATCTCTGGCAGCTCGACAGCACGTTGAGCGGCACGGCCAGCAGCAGGCCGGCACAGACCGGCGCGACCCAGACCAGGAACTCCGGCGCCAGCGCCCAGATCACGCCCGTGGCAATCGCGCCGCCCAGCATGTGCGAGAGGTGACGCTCGACGGCCGCGGCCCAGCGCACGCCGCGCTCCTCGCGCGGCTGCGGCGGCCAGCCGACCGGCCGGCCGAGCAGGATCGCGGCGATGAAGGCGGTGTGGAACAGCATGGTGACCGGCGCCAGCAGCGCCGAGAACGCCAGCTCGAGCGCGGCGCTGGCAATCAGCGCCAGGCGGCCGCCGAAGCGCCGCGCGGCCTCGCCGCGCACCAGCGCCAGGATCGCCGACAGCAGCTTGGGCAGGAACAGCAGCGTGGCGGTGGTGATCAGCAGGGCCTGGATCTCGTTCGGCTTGTACTCCGGCCACAGCGGGAACAGGCTGCGGCGCTCGGCGAAATAGGCGTGGCCGTTGACCGCCTGGTCGAGCACCAGCACGCCGGTCAGCAGCAGCATGATCAGCCACAGTGGCGAGGCGACATAGGCGAGCACGCCCAGCGCCAGGTGCAGCCGGCTCATCCAGTGCAGGCCCGGCATGCCGAGCAGACGCGCGTGCTGCAGGTTGCCCTGCACCCAGCGACGATCTCGCGCGGCGTAGTCGATCAGGTTGGTCGGCATCTCCTCGAAGCTGCCGCCCAGCTCGGGCAGCAGCCAGACATGCCAGCCGCCGCGCCGCAGCAGCGCCGCCTCGACGAAGTCGTGGCTGAGGATCTCGCCGCCCAGCGGCGGCTTGCCCCTGAGCACCGGCAGATGACAATGCTCGGCGAAGGCAGCGACGCGGATGATCGCGTTGTGGCCGTAGTAGTTCGCCTCGCCCGCCTGCCAGAAGCTGTGGCCGGTCGCCAGCAGCGGGCC
>CAYNOF010000229.1:0-3745 GCA_964398335.1 uncultured Rhizobiaceae bacterium | reverse complement strand
TCGATCCCGCGGCATTCCCCAACGTCTATCTCGCCATGAGCCGGGCCCACTACCTGGCCGGCACGGTGGCGCGCCGCGAAGGGGCCGTCGGCATCATCGCGTCGCCCGACGCCCTGATCTCCGACGGCAGCCTCATGGCCGTCGCGCGCCACGTCGAGCAGGGCAAGGCAGCGGTGCTGTGTGCCGGGCCGCGCCTTCTGCAGGAGGCGGCGTTGCCGGTGATTGATCGGCGGCTCGAGGGCGCGGCGCTGAGCGGGCGTGATCTCGTGTCGCTCACGCTCGAGCATCTGCACCCGCAGATGCACCGGTACTTTGTCGACAGCGGCGATTTCTCGACCTTCCCGGCGATGTGCTGCTGGAGCCTCGGCAGCAAGGGCTTCCTGCTGCGGGCCTTTCACCTCCATCCCATCATGGTCGATTTCGCCCGGGTGACGAACTTCGCGGCGCTGGAAAAGCAATCGATCGACGGCGTCTTCCTCGATACCGCCTTCGGCGATGCCGGCGACATCGCGATCGAGACCGACTCAGACAGCATCTACATGTGCAGCGTCACGCCGGCGGACGCCTGGTACTCCGAATCGCGACAGCAGACATGGTCCATCGACGCCTTGCGCGCCGTCGCGCATTGCGAGATGTGCGCCGACGTCAACCGCCGGCACTTCCAGACGGCGATCAAGATCCACAGCGGGGATCTCGACGACGAATGGCGGCGCCTGGAGGCCTCGACGAAGCGCATTGCCGAGTCGGCCATTCTCGCGCCGCAGGCGGCATCGTCCGGCCTGATCGCCCGGCTGATCCGGTTCATTAGCCGGGCTTAACCCAAGGCATCGAAACAATGGCTTGATAACCGGGGCTGCCCTGGTCTCGTATGCCGGCCCGGACGTCTCGATCGGGACCGGGACCATCCATCGCGTAGCACCGCCTGCCCATTTCCACGGTTGCCGAGGGAGAGCTCCGATGTCTGAAGCGGCGAACAACGGTGTCAATGTCCAGCACTTGATCGGCGCCCGCGAAGCGCTGACGGCGACGCCCGCGGCGGCGCAGTTCCAGTGGCGCGCCACCTGCGAGTGGAAGAACGGCACGCACAGCCATTCGACGGTCGAGAACTTCTTCGGCCTGGGCGCGGAGCAGGCGCGCAAGAGGATTTTCCGCTTCGACGCCGATCACCCCGAGGTGTTCGCCGCCGAGGATCTCGGCGCCACGCCGGTCGAGTACGTGCTGGTCGGCCTGGCGAGCTGCCTGACCGCGGGCATCGCCTCGGTGGCGCAGTACCGCAACATCCAGCTGCGCTCGGTCACGGCGACGATCGAGGGCGACATGGACCTGCAGGGCATCCTCGGCATCGACGACGAGGTGCGCAACGGCTTCAAGGGCATCAAGGTCACCTACGACATCGATGCCGACGCCAAGCGCGAGGACATCGAGGCACTGGTCGCCCAGTCGCAGAAGCGCTCGGCGGTCTACGACATCGTCACCAACCCGACGAACGTCACGGTCGCGGTCAAGTAAGTCGTCCCGCCATTCGCAAGATCACCTCGATCATCGTCGGCGCCGGCCATGCCGGGCTGGCGATGAGCCGATGCCTCGCCGAGCGCGGCATCGACCACGTCCTGCTCGAGCGCGGAACGGTGGCCCATTCCTGGCGCACCGAACGCTGGGACTCGCTTCGCCTGCTGACGCCCAACTGGCAGAGCCGCCTGCCCGGCTATGGCTACGAGGGTGACGATCCCGACGGCTATCGCACGATGCCCGAGGTGATCGCCTTCCTCGACCGCTACGCCCGGGTCATCAGCGCACCGGTGCAGACGCACACCACGGTGACCTCGGTGCGCGAGTCCGACGGCGAATACGTCGTCGAGACCGACCTGGGCCCGTGGCAAGCCCGCACGGTCGTGCTCGCCTCCGGCGCCTGCAACATCGCGCACGTGCCCGAGGCGGCTTCCGGCGTGCCGCCTTCGGTCATGACCCTCACCTCGATGGCCTACCGCAATCCCGGCCAGCTGCCGCAGGGCGGCGTGCTGGTCGTCGGCGCCTCGGCGACCGGCACGCAGCTTGCCGACGAGATCCACCGGTCGGGCCGCCCGGTGACCATCGCCGCCGGCGAGCACATCCGCGCCCCGCGCGTCTACCGGGGCAGGGACATCCAGTGGTGGATGGATGCCGCGGGCGTGCAGGACATGCGCTACACCGAGGTCGACGACATCACGCGCGCCCGCCGCGTGCCGTCGCTGCAGCTCGCCGGCTCGACCACGCGCGCGACGCTCGACCTCAACGCGCTCACCGCGATGGGTGTCAGGCTGGTCGGACGCCTGCAGGCGATGCGCGACGGTAAGGCGCTGTTCTCGGGCTCGCTGCGCAATCAATGCGCGCTCTCGGACCTCAAGATGAACCGGCTGCTGGGCACCATCGACGCGTGGGCGAGCGCCCGGGGCCTCGACGACGTGGTGGGGCCGCCGGAACGCCTGCCGCCCACCGCGGTGCCCGAGGAGGCGCCGCTGATGCTCGACCTGGTGAAGGCGAACATCCTGAGCGTCGTCTGGGCCACCGGCTACCTGCCCGATCACTCCTGGCTGCATGTCCCGGTGCTCGACCGCAAGGGCCGCATCCGCCACGACGGCGGCGTCGTCGAGGCGCCGGGCCTGTACCTGATGGGCATGCAGTTCCTGCGCCGCCGCAAATCGGCGCTGATCGACGGTGCCGGCGACGACGCGCGCGACCTGGCGGACCATCTCGTGCAGTATCTCGCCCGATGACCCGACCCAAGCTGCTCATCGACTGCGATCCCGGCCACGACGATGCCGTGGCGCTGCTCTTCGGCGCGCGCCACTTCGATCTCCTGGGCGTCACCACCACGCACGGCAACTCCTCGCTGGCCAACAGCACGCGCAACGCGCTCGCGGTGCTCGAGCTGGGCGGCATCGACGTGCCCGTCGCGGCGGGCTTCGCCGGGCCGCTGGTCGGCGCGACCACCGATGCGGCGCATGTGCACGGCAAGAGCGGGCTCGACGGCCACGACCTGCCGCCGCCCGGGCGCAAGCCGATCGACCTGCACGCCGTCGACTTCATCATCGAGACGGCGCGCCGCCACCAGGGCGAGCTGATCCTCGCGGTGATCGGTCCGCAGACCAATGTCGCCGTGGCCCTGCAGCGCGAGCCCAGGCTCAGGACCTGGCTGCGCGAGATCACCGTGATGGGCGGCTCGGCCGCCGGCGGCAACGTCACGCCGGCGGCGGAGTTCAACATCTATTGCGATCCCGAGGCGGCCGCCGTGGTGTTCGGCTGCGGCGTGCCGATCCGCATGGTCGGCCTCGACGTCACGCGCCGTACCGGCTTCGACGATTCCGACATCGCCCGGCTGCGCGGCAGCGGCCGGCGCGTCGCCGGGGTGATCGCCGACCTCGTCTCGTTCTACCTGGACCGCCAGCGTGCGGTCTTCGCCCGCGCCGTGGCCTCGATGCACGACGTCTGTGCCCTGGTGCCCTATGTCGACGAGGGCCTGCTGGACACCGACGGTGCGATCGTGCGGGTCGAATGCGCCGGCATCCATACCCGCGGCGCCACGGTCTGCGACCTGCGCGGCGCGCGTCACATGGCCCAGCCGCCGGTGCGGCTGGCGGTCCGGTCGCAGGCGCGGGCCCTGATCGACCTGGTCGCTGATACGCTGCTGACCTATCCCTGAACGCAGGGACGGTGCGGATTACCCGGATTTTTGGTAGAATACGGTTTCGTTACATTCCCGGGAGGA
>CAYNOF010000228.1:0-8206 GCA_964398335.1 uncultured Rhizobiaceae bacterium | reverse complement strand
CCACCATTTCCGCCTCGGCAACGTGAACACCCCGGTCGACGCGGTGACCGGCATGGACCAGCTCGATCGTCGACCGGAAGCGCGCAAGCAGGTTGCGGTCGCCGACAGGCTGGTCCTGACCAAGACAGACCTTGCCAATGCCGACGCATTGGCCGGGCGGCTGCATCGCCTGAACCCATCTGCGCCATCGATACGCGCGGCCGAGGACGCCCTCGACACCCAGGCGCTTTTCGCCGGCGATCTCTTTGCCCGGGCCGGACGCGGCCAATGGACAGGCGAGGCCGGGCACAGCGACTCCATTCGCGCCTTCTCGATCGCGCTCGATGGCGCGCTGGACTGGACGATGTTCGGCATCTGGCTCTCGATGCTGCTGAACCGTCACGGTGCATCGGTCCTGCGCGTGAAGGGCATCCTCAATGTCGAGGGTTCCGACACGCCCGTGGCGATCCACGGCGTGCAGCACCTCGTGCACCCGCCGCGTCATATGCCGGCTTGGCCGGATCAGGATCGCCGGTCGCGACTCGTGTTCATCGTCGACGGCCTCGACCAGGGCGCGATCGAACGGTCGCTGTCGGCCTTCCTGCGCCGAAAGATCATGCTAGGCTCCGCCGTCGTCACGGAGCCTGAACGTGCTGCTCGAAACCCTGTTGCCGCTGGGTAAGGTCGACCCCGGCCTGCGCGCGCCCGAGATCCCGCTGGACCTGCACAGCATCGCCTCGCAGGCCGCGCTGCTCGAGGAGCTCGGCTATGACGGGCTGGTGGTCGAGGAGACCAAGGACGACCCGTTCATCCTGCTGGCGCTGGCGGCGCAGAGCACGAAGCGGCTGAAGCTCGGCACCTCGGTCGCCATCGCCTTCCCGCGCAGCCCGACGGTCACGGCGATGAGCGCCTGGACCCTGCAGAAGCTGTCGCGCGGCCGCCACACCCTGGGCCTGGGCACGCAGGTGCGCGCGCATATCGAGCGGCGATTCGGCATGAAGGCGTCGCCGGCCGGGCCGTGGATCCGCGAATACGTGCGCGCGGTGCGCGCCGTGTGGGATCACTGGCAGAACGGCAGCAGGCTCGACGTGCAGGGCGAGCACTACACCATCAACCTGATGGTGCCGCTGTTCAATCCCGGCCCGATCGAGCATCCGAACATCCCGATCCATGTCGCGGCGGTGAACCCGATCATGAGCCGCATCGTCGGCGAGGTCGCCGACGGCGTGCGCGCGCATCCGGTGTGCACGCCGTCCTACATCGAGAAGGTGATGCTGCCGGCGATCCGCGAGGGCGCGGCGCGCAGCGGCCGCTCGCTCGAGAATTTCCAGGTCTGCATGAAGCCGCTGGTCGCGACCGCAGCCACCGAGGCCGAGCTGATGCCCAAGGTGGAGGACACGCGGGCGCGAATCTCGTTCTACGCCTCGACGCCGCAATACCGCGCCGCCTTCGCGCATCTCGGCCTCGGCGACCTCGCCGACAAGCTCAAGCTGCTCTCGCGCGCCCAGCGCTGGGAGGAGATGCCGCAGCACATCAGCGACGACGTGCTGCACACCTTCGTCACCATCGCCACCTACGACCAGATCGCGAAGAAGCTGACCGAGCGCTACGGCGGCGTGGTCACGCACTGCGAGTTCTCGATCGCGGTGAAGACGCCGAAGGACAAGGACACCCTGCGCGGTCTGGCGCAGGACATCCAGGGACAGAGCCTGGATCGCGCGCGACGCACGATCCTCGGGAGGGCCGCATGACGAAGCTCGGGCGTTTGGGCGTGTGGTATTCGGTCGACAAGCTCGACGGCGCGGGGCTGCGCGCGCTGCTGCGCTGCATCGAGGACAACGGCTATTCGGCGTACTGGTACCCGGAGTCGCGCGGCTTCGAGTCGATGTCGATGGCGTCTTACCTGCTGGCCAACAGCGAGAGACTGGTGATCGGCAGCTCGATCGCCAACATCTACGCCCGCGACGCCTTCACCGCGCGCCGCGCCGTGATCTCGCTCAACGCGCTCTACGGCGATCGCTTCATCCTCGGCCTGGGCGTCAGCCACATCCCGATGGTCGAGGGCCTGCGCGGCCATCGCTACGACAAGCCGCTGGGCGCCATGCGCGCCTACCTCGAGGGCATCAACAAGGACAATCCCGGCCAGCCGGTCGTGGTCGCGGCACTTGGCCCGAAGATGCTGGCGCTGAGCGCCGAGCTGTCGATGGGCGCCGTGCCCTACAACGTCACGCCCAAGCACACGGCACAGGCCGCGAAGATCCTCGGCCCCTCGAAAATCCTGGCCGTCGAGCAGAAGGTCACGATCGAGACCGATCCGGCGAAGGCGAGGGCGCTGGGCCGCAAGGAACTCGCCCGCTACATGGTGCTGCCCAACTACCGCAACAGCTGGCTGCGCGAGGGCTTCACCGAGGCCGACCTGTCGAACGGCGGCAGCGACCGCTTCATCGACGCCATGTGCCTGTGGGGCGACGCCGACACCGTCAAGCGCGGATTACGCGCCCACTTCACCGCGGGCGCCACGCATGTCTGCGTGCAACCGGTCCACGACGATGGCGACTTCGCCGCGTGTGACAGGATCTTGAAGGCATTGGCTGATACGTGATCGACCGCACGCGGCTCTCATGAAGCTCAACCAGGAGCGGCGTCAGTGCGCCGGCCAGCAGCGCGTGTTTCTTGCTTATATCTTCAGGCGGTCGCCCAGTACTCTCTCAACTTCGTCCCTGTCCCATATCTCCTTCACGCTGTTGGCTCGAATCTCGATGCCCCGCAGCAGTTCGTCGAAAGGAGGGCGAAGGGCGAACGAGACATCAACCATCCATTCGCTGTAGCCATCTCTGAGCACATCTTGAATGGCGGTGATGACATCCCTCGTCAGGAACTCGGCTCGGCAAATGTATACCCAATGTTCGCGCGGGAACGTTTCACCTTTCATCAGGCCGAAGTCGCCAGTCCTGTGATTGGCCTCCCCCTCGGTCCCGAGCGCGGCCAGCGCCGTCCTCAGACGCTCGCGCAACGCCAGCCAATCAGCGTGATCCGTCGCTTTCCGGTCCTGACCTTCGTAAATTTGCCAGCTGTCGGCCCGTCCGGCCCATCCAAGGTAATAGTTGCCCATCGGCTGCATGACGGAGCCGCCATGTTGCCAGAAACGGATTGCTGCGGCCCACCCATCTGGTCTTTCGGGAATATTGGCTCGGATTTCTGCCGCCATGAGGCGGCATACGGCCACAATTTCGTCAGTGGTGAGCATGCGAGCGAGCCGGAGAGAGAACAACTGCGTACCATCCACCTTCCCCAGCGCACCCACGCCGCCGATATCTGGTGAAACCCGGCGAAGTTCGCGCGCCATCTGATCTTCATCTTGGGCATTCGTCATAACGTCACATTGAATCCGGGGAGTATTGTCATTCTTCGGCTCAAATCTTCCTATGTTCTTTAGAAACTCTTTTGCTTCGGCACTGCCCTGCGCTCGTACGATTTCTATCACTTCGTCGAAGCATTTTTTTAGCCTCGGTTTCGTCCATGTTCTCGATCTCAGCCCGGCTCTTGCCGGCAAGGTAGATCTTCAAGGCTTCTCCAATGGCCTCGTTGTACTTGCTGTGCAGCGTGCCCCGATGCCGGCTCTTCGGAACCAGAACCAACTGTCTGTCGAAGAACTTCATCGCCTGTGGTCCGAACGGAAAGCGGTCTGGCCCGTCTGGCTTCCACCATTGCCGAGGGAAGTGATGATGCTGATGCCGGCCATCTGCGTCCTGCTCTCGACAGGCACGGCCGGCGCCGTGGAGTGGGCGCCTGTTTCACCGTGCCGCCCGAGACGGACTTTAAGGCCAGATGGGCAAAACGAAGATTTTCGCCCCTACGAGCGTCGGGATTGGTGATCTATCGCTACGGCCACAAGGACTGCTTCTGCCCCTAGCTCAGAGCAGATCGGCGACCGCCTTGCGATACCGCCGCATCGCGTTGACGTGGTCCGCCATCGTGCGGCCTTCCATGCGCTTGTGGTGGTAGCCGCCGAAGGTGTTGTGTAGCACGACGTGGGTCACGCCGGCCTTCTTCCAGAACTTGATCTCCTCGCGCCATTCGGGCTCGGCGCCGCCGCCGCCGGTCGAGGTCCAGACTTCGAGGCCGACGGATTTCGGGTCGCGGCCGGCGGCTTCGACCTTGCGGCGCAGCCTGTCGAAATCGGCGAGCGCGGCGTCGCCCGGCGGGTGGGCGAGCATCATCCAGCCGTCGCCGTACTTGGCGATGCGATCGAGCGTGACGTCCATGTGGCCGCCGAACCACAGCGGGATCGCGCGCTTGGGCGGCAGCGGGTTGATGCCGGCATCCTCGATCGTGTGGTACTTGCCCTTGAAGGTGATGTAGGGCTCGGCCCACAGCTTCTTCATCAGCACGACCTGCTCTTCCGAGCGCTTGCCCCTGTTGTGGAAGTCCTCGTTCAGGCCGATGAACTCCAGCTCGTTCCAGCCGACGCCGACGCCGAAGCGGAAGCGTCCGCCGGAGAGCACGTCGAGGCTGGCGGCCTGCTTGGCGACCAGCGCCGTCTGGCGCTGGGCCAGGATCAGCACCTGGGTCGAGAGCTCGACCTTCTGCGTGCACGCGGCGATGAAGCCGAAGGCGACGAACGGGTCGTGGAACAGGCCCAGCCCCGCGGCGCGCGTCGGCTTGGGGCCGTTGGGATTGCCGCCCAGCACGTGGTCGGCCAGGGTGAGGCCGTCGTAACCCTCGGCCTCGGCCAATTGGCAGAACTCGCGCACGACGGGGCCATCGCCGCCGATATCGCCGAACGGAAGGGCAAGACCGAGTTGCATGGAGGGTCCCCGAGTTTGGCTGGTTGCTCCTGACACGCCAGTCTATAGATTTCGGCGCCGGACCATAGCGGGGAGGGCGGTGGCATGCTCAAGCTCGGATACAAGGCGTCAGCGGAACAATTCGCCCCGCGTCAGCTGCTCGATTTCTCGGTGCTGGCCGAGGAGGTCGGCTTCGAATCCGTCTTCATCAGCGATCACTTCCAGCCCTGGAAGCACATCGACGGCCACGCGCCGTTCTCGCTGACGTGGCTGGGCGCGCTGGGCGCGCGCACCTCGAAGGTGATCATGGGCACCTCGGTGCTGACGCCGACCTTCCGCTATCATCCCTCGATCGTCGCCCAGGCCTTCGGCACCATGGGCGCGATGTTCCCGGGCCGCGTCGTGCTGGGCATCGGCACCGGCGAGTCGCTCAACGAGGTGCCCTCGACCGGCGCGCCCTGGCCGGAGTTCAAGGAACGCTTCGCGCGCCTGCGCGAATCGGTGAACCTGATCCGCACGCTGTGGAGCCAGGAGCGCGTGACGTTCGAGGGCCAGTACTACAAGACCGAGAACGCCACGATCTACGACCGGCCCGACGCGCTGATCCCGATCTATGTCGCCGCCGCCGGCGCACTGGTGGCCAAGTATGCCGGCCGCTCGGGCGACGGCTTCATCTGTACGTCGGGCAAGAAGCGCGAGCTCTATACCGAGACGCTGCTGCCCAACGTCGCGTCGGGCATCGCCGCGGCGAGCGACCCCGCGAAGACCTACGACCACATGATCGAGGTCAAGGTGTCCTTCGACACCGACACCCAGCGGGCGCTGCACGACACGCGGCACTGGGCGGCGCTGGCGCTGACGGCGGAAGAGAAGATGTCGGTCGAGGATCCGGTCGAAATGCAGCGCCTCGCGGATGCCCTGCCGCTGGAGCGCGCCGCCAGCCGCTGGATCGTGTCCAACGATCCCGACGAGCATGTCGAGCGCGTCGGCTACTACGTCGGCCTGGGCTTCCGCCACCTGGTGTTCCACGCACCGGGGCCCGACCAGGCGCGCTTCCTGAAGCTCTACGCCGAGCACGTGATGCCGCGGTTGCGCAAGAAGTACGGTTGATGCCGTCCACAAGCGCTGTCGAGATCCGCGCGCTGCCCGGCATTCCGATGGTGCGCGCGGGCGACGATCTCGTGTCGATCATCGCCGACGGCATCGCACGCGCCGGCCTGCAGCCGCGCGACGGCGACGTGCTGGTGGTGGCGCAGAAGGTCGTGTCCAAGGCCGAGGGCCGCAGCGTCGATCTCGCCACGGTCGTGCCGTCGGCCGAGGCGGTGAAGCTGGCCGAGGCGGTGCAGAAGGACCCGCGCCTGGTGCACCTGATCCTGGGCGAGTCGGTGCGCGTGGTGCGCTCGCGGCCCAACGTGCTGATCGTCGAGCATCGCCTGGGCTTCGTGATGGCCAATGCCGGCATCGACCAGTCCAACGTCGCCAATCCCGGCGGGCCGCAGATGGCGCTGCTGCTGCCGGTCGACCCCGACGGCAGCGCTGAGAGGCTGCGCGCGGCGCTCTCGCAGCGCTTCGGCGCGACGCTGGCGGTGGTCATCAACGACAGCTTCGGCCGCGCCTGGCGCCGCGGCACCTGCGGCGTCGCGGTCGGTGCGGCGGGCCTGCCGTCGCTGATGGACCTGCGCGGCAATCCCGACCTGTTCGGCCGCACCCTGCAGGTCAGCATCAGCGGCTTCGCCGACGAGATCGCCGCCGCCGCCTCGCTGGTGCAGGGGCAGGGTGCCGAGGGCCAGCCGGTCGTGCTGGTGCGCGGGCTGGCCTGGAGCGGCCCCGACAACACCGCGCACGAGCTGGTGCGCCCGGCCGCCGAGGACATGTTCCGATGACGCGGCTAGCGATTGGCGCAGAACTGGTCGGCGGTCCTGATGCGCCGCATGTAGGCGGGATCCTTCGCCTGGCGCAGCTGGGCGAACAATTGCGGATCGGGATACGCCTTCTCGGTTTCGCCGAGCATGCACCAGCAGTAATTGTCGCAGGTCCCGACGCTGCTGGCGTCTCCGCGCTCGCACGAATTCATGCAGTCGGCGAAGTACGCTCGTCGCTGCTGGTCGAGCCACCGCGCGTGGATCGCCCCGCCAGGCAGCGTGGCGAGAGCAGCGCCGATCGCGAGAATTGCGCGCCAGGATCGCATGGGGCCCTCACAGGAAACTGCCGCCTACCCAGCCGGGTGCCGCAATGATTTGCAAGGATGTTGTGGCGCTGTCCGGCGGAGTCGGCGGCGCCAAGCTGGCCTTGGGGCTCAGCCGCGCGCTACCTGATGGCGCGCTGACGGTGATCGCCAACACCGGCGACGATTTCGAGCATCTCGGCCTCAGCATCTGCCCCGACATCGACACGCTGACCTACGCGCTGGCCGGCCTCGACAACCCGGCGACCGGCTGGGGGCGGCGCGACGAGACCTGGTCGTTCATGGACAGCATCAAGGCGCTGGGCGGCGAGGACTGGTTCCGTCTCGGCGACCGCGATCTCGCCGTGCATGTCGAGCGCACGCGCCGGCTGCGCGCGGGCGAGAGCCTGTCGCGGATCACCGCCGACTTTGCGCGGAAGCTGGGTATCGGCGCGCGCATCCTGCCGATGAGCGACGATCGCGTGCGCACGCGCGTGCTGAGCGACGGCGGCTGGATCGACTTCCAGGACTATTTCGTGCGCCAGCAATGCCGGCCGATCGTGCGCGCGTTGAAGTTCGAGGGCGCGGCCGAGGCGCGAGCCGCGCCCGGCGTGGTCGAGGCGCTGCGCGGGGCGCGCATCATCGTCATCTGTCCGTCGAATCCGTTCATCAGTATCGAGCCGATCCTCGCGGTGCCCGGCATCCGCGAGGCGATCGGCGCGAGCAACGCGCCCGTCGTGGCGGTATCGCCGATCATCGGCGGCAAGGCGGTGAAGGGGCCGACGGCGAAGATGATGGCCGAGCTGGGCATGGCGGCGACCGCGCTGGGCGTCGCGCAGCGGTACGGCGGCATGCTGCATGGCTACGTCGTCGAGCACGAGGATGCCGCCGGTGTTTCCGGCATCGCCGCGCGGGTCACGGCGGCGAAGACCCTGATGCTGAGCCTCGAGGATCGCGAGGCGCTGGCGCGCGTCGTGCTCGAAGCGGCGGACGCGCTGCGGCGATGAGCGACATCTGGGCCGTCATCCCGGTCAAGGAGTTCGAGGGCGCCAAGCACCGGCTGTCGCCGCTGCTCAGCCCCGGGCAGCGCCAATTGCTCGCCGAGACGATGCTCGCCGACGTGCTCGATGCGGCGGCGGCGGCGAGGCGGCTCGCCGGCATCATGCTGATCACGCTGGAGCCCAGGGCGCGGGCGCTGGCCGGGCGCATCGGCGCGCGGGTCGAGACCGAGGGCGCGCGCGAGGGCCATACCGGCGCCGTCGTCGCCGGGCTGTCG
>CAYNOF010000227.1:0-1508 GCA_964398335.1 uncultured Rhizobiaceae bacterium | reverse complement strand
GTCCCCTTCCCGGCGCCCGGCGGCCCCAACAGGATCAATTTCATTTATTCTTTCCCCCCTTCAGACGCGCCTGACCGATCAGGTCGCCGTACTGATAGGCGAGCAGATGCGACTGGATCTGCGTCACGGTGTCGAGCGTCACCGAGACCACGATCAGCAGGCTGGTACCGCCGAAATAGAACGGGATGCCGCCCTGGGCGATCAGCAGCTCGGGGATGATGCACACCACCGAGAGATAGGCCGCGCCGATCACGGTCAGGCGGGTCAGCACGTATTCGAGGTAGTCGGCGGTGTTCTTGCCGGGGCGGATACCGGGCAGGAAGCCGCCGTACTTCTTGAGGTTCTCCGCCGTCTCGGCCGGCTGGAAGACCACCGAGGTGTAGAAGAAGCAGAAGAAGACGATCAGGCCGATATAGACCACCAGGTAGAGCGGCTGGCCGTGGCCGAGATGCACCGAGATCCACTGCACCCAGTCGCTGGCCCCGGCGCCCTGGAAACCGGCGATGGTGGCCGGGAACAGCAGCAGCGAGGAGGCGAAGATCGGCGGGATCACGCCCGAGGTGTTGATCTTCAGCGGCAGGTAGCTGGCCTGGCCGCCATAGACCCGGTTCCCCATCTGGCGTTTGGGGTATTGCACCAGTATTCGTCGCTGCGCCGTCTCCATGAAGACGACGAAGATCACCACGGCGATGATGCCGACAATCAGGCCGATGATGAACAGCGCCGACAGCGAGCCGGTGCGGCCCAGCTCAAGGGTCTGCACCATGGCGCCGGGCATGGCCGCGACGATACCGGCGAAGATGATCAGCGAGATGCCGTTGCCGACGCCGCGGGCGGTGACCTGCTCGCCCAGCCACATCAGGAACATCGTGCCGCCGACCAGGGTGACCAGGGCGACGAATCGGAAATAGAGCCCGGGGTCGTGCACCACCGGCCCCAGCGAGCTGGTCTGCGCCTCCAGGCCGGCGGCGATGCCGTAGGCCTGGATCGCCGCCAGGATGACGGTGCCGTAGCGGGTGTACTGGTTGATCTTCTTGCGGCCGGCCTCGCCCTCCTTCTTCAGCGCCTCGAGCGACGGCACGACCGTCGTCAGGATCTGCATGATGATGGAGGCCGAGATGTACGGCATGATCGACAGCGCCAGGATCGACATGCGGCCGATCGAGCCGCCCGAGAACACGTCGAGCATGCCGGCGATGCCGCCCGAGGTGCGGCTGAAGACCTCCTGCAGGGCGGCGGGATCGACGCCCGGGACCGGGATGTAGGCGCCGATGCGGAAGACCAGGAGCGCGCCCACGGTGAACCACAGGCGCTTCTTCAGCTCGGTCGCCTTACCGATCGAGCCCCAATTCAGGTTGGCGGCGAGTTGCTCGGCGGCGGATGCCATGGACGACCCTCACGCGTGACAGGACTAGGCGGCCTCGGCAGCTGGCTGGGGAGGCAACTCGACCTTGCCGCCGGCCTTCTCGACCGCGGCGATCGCCGACGCCGAGGCGCCCGCGACCTTC
>CAYNOF010000226.1:0-2195 GCA_964398335.1 uncultured Rhizobiaceae bacterium | reverse complement strand
GCGCGGTGATGAAATTGCCAATGCCGTCGAGGAGGCGGCCGACCACGCCGAGCCAGGAGGGCAGCAGGCGTTCGGTGAAGCCCGGCTCGTAGCCCGCCTCGACATAGGAGAAGAACAGGAACTCGGCGCGGCCGACCAGGTTCTCCATCGGCACGTACCAGCCCTGGACCTTGCTCTCGACCTGGCGCATGCGGCCGTCGGGCATGCGCTCCATGTAGGTGAGGAAGCTGCGGCTGTCGGCCGAGTTGTCGCGGTTGTCGCCCATGACGAAGACGTTGTCGGGCGGCACCTTGAACACCTCGGTGTTGTCGAAGCGCTCGTTGTCCGATTCCTCGAGGATGCGGTGCGTCACGCCGCCGGGCAGCGTCTCGTTGTAGAGCGTGCTGCGCGTCAGCGTGCCGCCGCTGCCCTGCACGGTATCGTCGATGCGCACGCGCTCGACCGGCTTGTCGTTGACGTAGAGCAGGCCGCCCTTCACCTGCACCGTGTCGCCCGGCAGGCCGATGATGCGCTTGATGTAGTCGGTGCGGTGCATGCCCTCGCCCTGGTCGCCGGGGTACTTGAACACCGCGACGTCGCCGCGCTTGGGGACGGTCTCGAAGATGCGGCCGGAGAAGCCCACGGCCGACATCGGGAAGGAGTGCTTGGAATACCCGTAGGAGTATTTCGACACGAAGAGGTAATCGCCGACCAGCAGGGTCGGGATCATCGAGCCGCTGGGGATGTTGAACGGCTCGAAGGCGAAGGTGCGGACCACCAGCGCGATCAGGACCGCATAGACGACGGTGCGGGTCGTCTCGCCCCAGCCGCCGTCCTGCTGCCGAGCCTTCTGACCCCGGGTATTCCTTGCCATCACGCTGTCCATCGTCTCGCCCAGGCCGGGCCGGACCGGCGGGAAACCAGCCGGCGGTGCGCGGATATAACAGGGATCGGGGGGCGAGTCCTGCTGATTTCCCTGTGATTTCCGGCGATTTGCGCCTGCGTCACACGAACGCAGCCCGACCCGGCGCGGGCCATCGGGCAGGCTCGGGCGGCGCTTTGGCGGGGTGGTTTTGCATGGTTTCTATGGTCTGACATGGTTGGCGAAGGCTCTTCGGCACAGTACACGCGAGGCGCGGCGGTAGGCTGACCCGAGCCCGCTGCCACTTCGGTGGGCCGATTTCTATGGCCTCTATGGTTTGACATGGCTGATGCAGAGCCTTCGGGACAGAGCACGCTAGGCGCAACGGCAGGCTGACCCGAGCCGGCTGCCGGTTCGGTGGGTCGATTTCTATGGCCTCTATGGTTTGACATGGTTGGCGGAGAGTCTTCGACACAGGGCTGCGAGGCGCGGAGGCCGAGGCAGACTGACCCGGAGCCGTCCACCCTCGCCCGCGCATCATCCCATGCAACGGCCGTCTCAGGAATTTCCGCCTCTACGAATGTCGGCCTAGGCTGGCACCGCCTCGATCATCACGAAGGCCTGGGCCAGCGGCCCGTCATCGGTGATGGTGACGTGGATCTCCGCCCGCATGCCCGGCGGCGTGATCTCCTGCAGCCGGATCAGGGCGCCACCGGTCATCACCACCGTGGGCTTGCCGCCGCGCTGGTTGACCACCCCCATGTCGCGCCAGAACACGCCCCGGCGGAAGCCGGTGCCCAGGGCCTTGGAGCAGGCCTCCTTGACCGCGAACCGCTTGGCGTAGCTGGCCGCCCGCATGGCCCGGCCGGCCGACTTCGCCCGCTCGATATCGGTGAATACCCGCTGCGTGAAGCGCTCGCCGAAGCGCTCCAGGCTCTTCTCGATGCGGCGGATATCGATCAGGTCGCTGCCGATGCCGATGATCATGCCCCGCCCATAGCGCGAAGCTCAGGCTTTCGCCACCCCGCGGGCCACATCCATCAGCCGGCGCATCTCGCGGATCGCCGGCACGAAGCCGACGAAGATCGCCTCGCCGACCAGGAAATGGCCGATGTTGAGCTCGCGGACATTGGGGATGGCCGAGATCGGCCCGACATTCTCGTAGTTCAGCCCGTGCCCGGCATGGCACTCCAGCCCGAGCGTCTCGCACAGCGCCGCCGCCTTCCGAATGCGCGCCAGCTCGACCGCGCGTTCCGCGCCCTCGATCTCACAGTAGCGGCCGGTGTGCAGCTCGACCACCGGCGCGCCCAGCGACACCGCCGCCTCGAGCTGGCGCGGATCGGCCTCGATGAAC
>CAYNOF010000225.1:0-1834 GCA_964398335.1 uncultured Rhizobiaceae bacterium | reverse complement strand
AGAAGCTCAACGTCACCGCGTTCCTCAGCGGCGGCATCGCCGCCTCGTTTCCCGAATGCATCGGCGAGGCCTACGAGGACGGCAGCGCCACGCGTTATCGCCGGCTGATCGGCCAGCCGATCCTGATCTACGGCGCCGACGGCCCGGCCCTGGCGCGCGCGTTGGATCGCGCACTGGCGCGCAACGTCGAGCCGGCGATCTACACGCGCGAGATGTTCGCCACCGGCCACGACGCGGCCAACCGCGCGGTAGTCAGGGCGGTGGAGCGGGCGAAGCTCGACCTCGTGGGCCTGGCACTGCGCGCCGAACGCAAGGTCGCCGACAAGATCCTCGACGGGCTGAAGTTCCACCCCTGAAGCGGCGCTACCGGTTGCGAACGGCGATCTCGGCCATCGCGCCGTGGTCGCCCAGGCCGGAGGCGATGACTGAGTTGATCACGGCCTGCGACAGGTGTGCGTCTTTGTGCTTCTGGCCGTTGAGCGGCAGGGTCACGAGCGGTCCGACATGGCTGCCGGAGATCCGGCTTACGGGATCGTAGTTGACGCGGAAGTTCAGGCCCAGCTTGAAGCCGTCGACCCGTGTGCCGTCGGGCAGCTTGCCGGTGAAGATGCCCAGTGCCGGCGGCGCGTTGAAGGTGACGAACGGCAAGTTGCAGCGCACGCCGCAATACTGCGCCAGGTGACCGCCGAGCGAATGGCCGACGATGATGATCACGGCGCCCGGATAGGCGTTCTGGATCTTCTGGGTGTATTTCAGCGCGTCGGTCGTGCGGTCCGGCGTGCGGCCCAGCGCGATCGACACGTCGTCGTCCATCCAGTCCTTGGTGGTGATGCCCTTGGCGCTGCCGCGCATGCTCAGCATGAAGGTGTTGAGGCTCGCCAGGTGCTTGTAGAGGCCGACCGAGTAGGCCTCCATGCCGAGGTCCTTGTTCTTGCCGTCGTAGAAGCCGCGCAGCAGCTCGTAGCCGTCGAAGTTCTCGTTCTTGTAGATCGCCTTAACGCCCTTGGCGCAGTCAAGCACCGTCGTGAACGCCATGAAGCAACTCCCCCCAAAGGAGGCGGGAGGATATCAAGCCGAGATCGCTTGTGAACACTTCTTTGCGGGCGGTGACATCCCTAGCCCGGCGGCATGCGCATCGGGCTGATCGCGGCGTATTTCTCGTAGAGCGCGCGGATCGGTGCCGGCGTGGTGCCGAGCCAGGGCTTGTTCGGGCCGTTGAAATGGAAGATGCCGCTAAATCCCCCGGCGTCGAAGGTCGCGCACTTGGTCTGGCTGAAGGTGTGCAGCAGGACGTTCCAGTGCGGCTCGAGCACCTGCTTGCGGCCGGCCAGCGCGCCGTTGACCATGTCCTGGTCGGCGAGTTCGATCTGCGCGGCGTTGTCGGCGTACCACGCCAGCAGGCGATGGAACGTGCCTTCGCGGCGCCAGGCTCCGGCATTGACGATCATGACGCCGGCATTGAGCGGCGTGTCGTCCTGCGGCAGGCCGAGCCGGCGGCGCTCGAGGTCGAGCCAGTCATCGGTGCCGTCGGCCGCGCCGGCCACCAGCCGGTCGCCCAGCTTCAGGCTCAGCAACGCCTCGATGTCGGTTTGCACGATGACGTCGCAGTCGAGGTGCAGGCAGGACTCGGCCTCGATCAGATCGGGGATGAGCAGCCACTGGTAGGTGACGGTGCTGAGATAGCGCAGGCGCGGCCGAACGAAGGTCTCGAAGCGCCGGTCGGTGATCGTCACCAGATCGATGCGACGGCCGAAGCTCTGCGCCAGCCGGTCGATCGCCGCCCGCACCTCGGGCGTATCGGCGCCGCTGGCGCCGGCGTTGGTGTACCAGTACG
>CAYNOF010000224.1:0-1659 GCA_964398335.1 uncultured Rhizobiaceae bacterium | reverse complement strand
GGTGTCCATCTCGCCCAGCTTGGGGCGCGAGAACTGCACCTTCCAGATCAGGTAGGGCCGGTTCGAGGCGTCGAGCGCCACGTCGGTGCGCGTCTCGTCCATCGGGATGATCGCCGCGCCATAGCGGCGGATGCCCTTGCGCTCGCCCAGCGCCTTGCTGAGCGCCTCGCCCAGGGCCAGGCCGACCTCCTCGGTGGTGTGGTGGAAGTCGATATGCAGGTCGCCCGTGGCGCGCACCTTGATGTCGAACAGGCCGTGCTTGGCCAGCTGGTCGAGCATGTGGTCGAGGAATCCGATCCCGGTCTGCACATCAGATGTGCCCGAGCCATCGAGGTTCATCGACACCTCGATATCGGTCTCCTTGGTCTTGCGCGCCACCGTGGCGACACGGGGCGCGGGCGCGCTGGACATGGGACTCCTCGCTGCGAAAGGCAGCGTCCCTATAACAGAGCGATACCGGAGGGGCCACACAGGCGGTGGCGCTTCGGACCGCGCGCCGAAGCGGGACATAGTGGGGTGGCTGGATACATGTCCCGCTCCGGCACGCGATCCGAAGCAGCTCGTGGATCACGCGATCAGGTCGCGGATCGAATTCTGGGCAGGAAGAACAGACCGAAAATCCGGAAGACGTCCCATCCGTCGTTGCCTGTCAGCCACATGCCAGCCGCCCGAGAGGAGAGTCGAGAGGGCGGTCCGGGTGGCGGCACAAACTCCCCTCGCGGCCGGCAATGGGTAGTTGCCGGGACGAATGGGACGCTGGTCCGGGGATTTTAACGTCGCGGTCGACGAGACCGCGATTCGTGCATCGGTACTATCAGTTCCTTCCTATGCCTTGCGTCAAAATACCCGAGCCGAAAATCCTGGCCCGGTACGCCCGTTAGAACTCTAGGCTACACATTTCATGCAGGTGGTTCGAACCACCGAGTAACTGCCTGAAAATACAGGCCCGATGTATGTAACGAATCCGAAGTCCGGAGTCAAATCACAAGCTTAGAGGCCTGATTCTGTTCGCTGATCACTGTGCGTGCGCGTTGTGCACTGTCTGCACCGGCAGGGGCATTTAAGGCATTCGCCGCAGGCGTGCAGCATAAAACCCATCCATTCCCGACCAATCGGCCCACATCGAGGGTAGTGTGCGCAGATCGCCGTCGGGCGTGATCGCCTCGGCGAGACCGGGAAGTTCTGCTGCTGTCAGCTTCCTGCGCTGCACGGTGCCTGCGGCAAGCGCCGCCGCGACGCGCGCGGCACCTTCCTGCGGCTGCAGCGAGCAGACCGCGTAGATCACCGTGCCGCCGGGCTTCACCATCGCGATGGCCGAGTCGAGCAGCCGGGCCTGCACCGCCGTGAGCCGCTCGACGTCGTCGGCACTCTTCAGCCAGGCGATGTCGGGATGGCGCCGCAAGGTGCCGGTGGCGCTGCATGGCGCGTCGAGCAGGACGGCATCCGGCGGCGCGTCGGGCCGCCACGTCGCGCCATCGGCGGCGACGAGCTCGGCGGCAAGGCCGGCGCGCTCGAGATTCTCCGCCACGCGCTTGAGGCGCTTCGCCGAGACATCGACGGCCGTGACGCGCGCACCGGCAGCGGCGAGCTGCAACGTCTTGCCGCCGGGCGCTGCGCAGAGATCGATGACGTGCAGGCCCGCGACGTCGCCCAGCAGGC
>CAYNOF010000223.1:0-5135 GCA_964398335.1 uncultured Rhizobiaceae bacterium | reverse complement strand
TACAAGGTCACCTATCTCGAGGAGAGCCCGGGCGAAGAGGCGGGCATCAAGTCCTGCGCGATGAAGATCGACGGGCCCAACGCCTATGGCTGGCTGAAGACCGAGAGCGGCGTGCACCGGCTGGTGCGCATCTCGCCGTTCGACGCCAACGCCCGGCGTCACACCAGCTTCGCCTCGGTCTGGGTCTATCCCGAGGTCGACGACGACATCGAGATCGAGATCGTCGACAAGGACCTGCGGGTCGACACCTACCGCGCCTCCGGCGCCGGCGGCCAGCACGTCAACAAGACCGACTCCGCGGTGCGCCTGACGCATCTGCCGACCGGCATCGCGGTGGCCTGCCAGCAGGAGCGCAGCCAGCACCAGAACCGCGCCAAGGCGATGCAGATGCTGAAGGCCAGGCTCTACGAGGTCGAGCTGCAGAAGCGCGAGGCCGAGAAGCTGGCGCAGGAAGCGGCCAAGACCGACATCGGCTGGGGCCACCAGATCCGCAGCTACGTGCTGCAGCCCTACCAGCTGGTGAAGGACCTGCGCACCAACGTCGAACGCACCGACCCGCAGAAGGTGCTCGATGGCGACCTCGACGAGTTCATGGCCGCGAGCCTGGCCGCGCGGCTGGGGCAGGACGAGAAGGCGGCGTAGCCTCGATCGCGGCCGAGGCGCACGCCGTCATCGCCTCGCCGATCTAGAGCCGGCCCGGATCCCTGCTCTGAAAGAAGGAGTCCGATTGACCGCTCGTTGCCCGGGTTGCCGGCGGCGGCGCGGGCGGTGGGGCGGCGGGGCACTCCTCGTTCCACGAGATGCTCTTCACGTGCCGCGTGTAGCCGGGCACGGCGTAGCGAACCCGTTCGAGGAAATGGAAGTAGCTGGCATCGGTCGGCTGCCAGCGCTCGTCCTGCCAGGCCTTGTAGTAGCTCACGCTGTCTTCCAGCCGGTCGAACTGGAGGTACTGCGCGTTACGAAAGCCGAACACGTTGTTCTTGCTCATCAGTCCGGCGCTGCGGAACCAGCCGGTCTCGAGAATCGCCTGCGCCATCACGATCTTCGGCTCGCGGATGCCCGCTTCGCAGATCATGGCGAAGACGCGGTTCACGAGGTCCCAGTCGATTTCAGTCGCCGGGCGGTAGGCCCGCAGATGCGGCGCCTGCGCCATCGCCTGTGTTGCGTTGATTGAAGCCGCGGCCAGCGCCAGCAGCGCGAGCTTCCTGCACCGAGTCATGACAGAGCTGCCTTGCGCAACGCGAGCAGTCAGGGAGCCAATATCCAGTCGCATGTCTTTCGTCTCCGAATGCGCAACAGCATTTCTCAGCCTGACAAGCTCCGCTGACGCAGCCAGGAATTGCTGTGATTACGAGCGGTCGAACTCTCCGCAACGCCTCCGTGGTGAATGGAAGCCGCCGACAAAACACAAGAAAATCGTGCTGTCCAACTGATTCGACGCCCGTCGCTTCGGCTGGCGGGAGCGCGCTAGAGGTGATTCGGGGCAATATTTGGGCGAATCGCCGGGCGTAATTCCACCATGCGGCAGCCGCGCGGCCTGGTGATCGTCCTGGTACGCAGCCGGGCGAAGTAAAACGAAGAGAGCTCGCGCCGTCGCCAGCGCGAGCTCTCGTCAAATCGTCGAGCGACTAGATCAGATCGTAGTGCATCAGCATCAGCTGGCCGCCCTCGACCAGCGACGGGCCGTTGGCGTAGTGCGCCTGCACGTCGAACAGGTACGCGGCCTGTCCGGCCGAGCCGAGGATGTCGGTGACATCGACGATGCCCGAGGATTCCTCGTCCTGCGTCAGGAACTGCGAGCCGCCGGTGAGGAAGCGGTCGGCATCGTGCTGCGCCAGCAAGGTCAGCTGGTCGGTCGCCGGGTTGTAGTCCCAGATGTCGCCGAGATGGGCGTTGTTGCCGACGTCCTCCTGCAGGATGACGTGGCCGTCCTTGTTGACCGTGATGTTGTCGAGCATCTGCTGGCCTTCGGTGCCGTCGAGCAGCAGCTTGATGCTGCCGCCCAGCTCCGGATGGCTGGCGTCGTCGAAGTCGACCGCCCACAGGCGGCTCGGCGCGTTGAAGGCATCGGTGGTCACGAAGTAGAAGCGGTCGTGGTCGACGGTGTCCCAGGCGCCGTCCTCCGGCCGCAGGAACGAGGTCACGCCGTTGGCCTCGCTCTGCGCATCGAGCGCAGCGCCGCTGGTGTTGGCGACGTCGCCGAGGTTGTAGAGCGAGAAGCGCGCCTCGCCGTCCGACCCGAGCGGATTGGCGCCCGTGGTCTCGTCGATCATGCCGTCGACCTTCAGGCCGTAGAAGTTGCCGCCGACCAGGCCTGCCTGCTCGATCGCGCTGCCGTCCGCCTGCTTCTCGCCAACGTAGAAATAGACCTGGCCGTTCTGGCCGTCGTCCATGGTGGCGACCACGGTCGCATCGCCGGTGTAGGCGCTGGCCACCACGTTCTCGTGCGCCAGCTTGCCGAGCCAGGGCAGCTCGTAGCTGTTGCCTGCCTCGCTGCCGGAGGCGATGTGCGCGAAGGCACGGCCGACGAGGCCATCCTCCTCGCCGTTGAGGAACAGGCGGCCGCCGTCGTAGCCCAGGCCGCTCTGCGGATTGTAGAAGGCGTTGACGTCGGCGAGATCGGCCGAGCACAGCCGGCTGAACGCGACCGGCGCAGTCGCCGCATCGCCGTCGGTAACCGGGTCGAAGAAGTCGCCGCTCGCCGTGTCGTAGAGGTGCACGTGCTGGATCAGGTCGTGGCCATCGAGCACCTGCAGTGTGGTCTTGTCGATCGTCCACGACGAGACGAACGCGCCGGTCGCACCGTGGTCATGCACCGCACCGGCGGTGGCGACGAACTCGTGGTTCATCAGCACGGTGAAGGTGCCGTCGCCGTTGTCGAACGCACCGAGCCCGTCCGGCGTGCCCGCCATCTGGTAGCCCGAGGCCGCGGCGTCGCCGGTCGTCATGATCGCGGTGAGCGAGACATGCGGATCGATGCCCACCAGATACGGCGTCTGCGAGCTCGATGGCCCTTGCTGCACGTCCGAGGTGATGAGCTGCGCGGCCGTGAGGTCGGCCACCCTGTAGTGATCGAGGATCACCTTGTCGCCATGGCCGAGATCGAGCACGGCGTCGTGGCCGACCTGATGGAAGGCGCTGAGCGCGGCCTGCTGCGAGGCGAAGTCGAAGTCGCGCAGGTCGAGCCGATCTTCGGCATCGAAATGGCGCACGGTGTCCTTGTCCATGCCGACGCGGAACACGAAGGTGTCGCTGCCGCGGCCACCCTCGAGCACGTCGTCGCCGTCGCCGCCGACGATGAAGTCGCGGCCGCTGCCGCCGATCAGCGAGTCCTTGCCGTCGCCGCCGGACAGCCCGTCGTCGCCCCGCCCGCCGAACAGCGTGTCGTCGCCGCTGCCGCCGAAGAGCCGGTCGTCGCCGTGGCCGCCGGACACGACGTCGCGACCGCGGCCCGCGTCGACGATGTCATCGCCGCCGCGACCGAACAGGAAGTCGTTCCCGTTCGTGCCGTCGAAAGAATCGTCGTCGTGCGTTCCATGTCTCACGTCGTTGCCGTGCCTTCCATGTCTCGCGTCGTCGTCGTGCCTTCCATGTCTCGCGTCGTCGTCGTGCTTTCCGTGTTTCGCCTTGCCGAATTTCGCTGTCATGGGCCCGTCTCCTGAATGGACGCGCGCACTATCGAAAGCGGGGTTTGCGATCGGGTGACGGGGCCGTGTCAAAATTGAATCTGCGACGAGATATGTGGAGAACATGATTGATTTTGAGAATGAGACTGACTCCGTGGCGCGCCTGACGCAGGTCAGTGCCAAGGCGATGCAGATGCTGAAGGCGCGGCTCTACGAGGTCGAGCCGCGGAAGCGCGAGGCCGAGGAGCTGGCGCAGGAAGCGGCCAGGACCGCCATCGGCGGGGCCACCAGATCCGCAGCCAACGTCGAACGCACCGACCCGCAGAAGGTGCTCGACGCGGATCTGGATGAGTTCATGGTGGCGTCGCCAGCTGGCCGCCCGGCTGGGGCAGGGCGAGAAGGCGGCGTGGTCACTCTGTCATCCCGAGCGAAGCAAGGGCCCCTTCGTCTTCCTGGAAGCGCCGGCACTCCCAAAGACTCAATACACCTCGTTGACGAACCGCTGGGTGGACATCTTGGGCCGCTTGTAGCTGTCGTCCTCCTGGCGCGGCGGGATCTCGATCTCGACCGGACGCATGTCCTTGTAGGGCAGGGTGTCGAGGAGATGGCGGATGCAGTTCAGCCGCGCCTTCTTCTTGTTGTCGGCATTGACGACGAACCACGGCGTGTCGTCGCGATCCGTGTGCTCGAACATCGTGTCCTTGGCCCTGCTGTAGTCGACCCAGCGCTTGCGCGACTCGAGGTCCATGGGGCTGAGCTTCCAGCGCTTGAACGGATTCTTGACCCGCTCCATGAAGCGCTTCTCCTGCTCCTCGTCGTTGACCGAGAACCAGAACTTCACGAGCTGGATGCCGGAGCGCACCAGCATCTTCTCGAATTTCGGCGTGGCGCGCAGGAACTCCTGGTATTCGTCGTCGGTGCAGAAGCCCATGACGCGTTCGACGCCGGCGCGGTTGTACCAGCTGCGATCCATCAGGACCATTTCGCCCCTGGCCGGCAGGTGCGCGACGTAGCGCTGGAAATACCATTGGCCGCGCTCGCGCTCCGTCGGCGTGCCCAGCGCCACGACGCGGCAGATGCGCGGATTGAGCGGCTCGCTGATGCGCTTGATCGCGCCGCCCTTGCCGGCGGCGTCGCGACCCTCGAAGATGATCAGGACCTTGAGCCCGTTCAGCCGCACCCATTCCTGCAGCTTGATCAGCTCGAACTGCAGATAGGCCAGCTCGTCGACGTACTTCCAGTCCTTGGGCGGCTTGCGCAGCTTCGAATTCTGCGCCGCCTTCGCCCAGGCCTGCTGAACGGCCTCGGTCGCCTTCGCCTCGTCCAGCACGACTTCATAGGGCTCGTTCTTGGCCATCGCCTGCCCCCGTCTTCGCTGCGGTCGTCCGGCCCAGCCGGCGACCGTGTTGCCAAAGCATGGGCAGATGTTACCAATCCGTGTCAAGCTGCTGCTGGGCTCGGAATGCCGTGGAGACACGCGCTGGCACCCGCTCAAGTTGGCCGGCTTGG
>CAYNOF010000222.1:0-5442 GCA_964398335.1 uncultured Rhizobiaceae bacterium | reverse complement strand
CTACCTGCTGGGCTCGGCGCAGGGCTCGGAATATCGCAACGGCGCGCGCGGTCACAACGCGCCGCTCTACGCCACGTCGAGCTTCACGACCGTCGCGCCGCAGCTCTTCGACATGGCGGGCGTCACGCCCGCCGACATCGACGTCGTGCAGAGCTACGAGAACTTCACCGGCGGCGTGCTGATGAGCCTGGTCGAGCACGGCTTCTTCAAGGCCGAGGAGGCCAACGACTTCCTCAAGCCGGAAAACCTGATGGCTCCATCCGGCAAGCTGCCGCTCAACACCAGCGGCGGCAACCTGGCGGAGTGCTACATGCACGGCCTCGAACTGCAGGTCGAGGCGGTGCGCCAGCTGCGCGGCCAGTCGACGGCGCAGGTCAAGGACCCCGAAGTCTCGATGGTGATCTCCGGCCCGATGGTGACGCCGGTGTCGAGCATGATCCTCGGTTCGGCGGAGACTCTGTGATGTCGTACCTCAAGCCTGGCCTGCCGGCCCCGGTCGCCGAGAACGACGGCCTCGACAAGCCCTACTGGGACGGCACGCGGCGCGGCGAGCTGATGGTGCAGCGCTGCAAGGCCTGCGGCACGTGGCAATGGGGTCCGGAGTGGATCTGCCACAAGTGCCTGTCCTTCGACATGGACTGGGTGAAGGTCGAGGGCCGCGGCAAGATCTACAGCTGGGAGCGGCCGTGGCATCCGGTGCATCCGGCACTGAAGGACCAGGGGCCCTACATCGTCGTGCTGGTCGAGCTGCCGCAGGCCGGCAACATCCGCATGCTGGGCAACCTGCTGGGCGATCCCAAACAGCAGGTGCGCATCGGCGCCGAAGTCGAGGCGGTGTTCGAGCCGCACGACGAGGGCAAGCCGCCGTTCACCCTGGTGCAGTGGAAGTACGTCTAACTCGACATTCGTAGGGGCGGAAATCGGATCGCGTCGCCGATCAGGCTATCATCGGCGCCGTGATGATCGCGCCGAACAATCCAAGCCGTCATCCTGAGCGCAGCGAAGGATCTTGCGATACCGCGAGATCCTTTGCGCCCAGGACGACGTCAGGCTTTGCTGAGCAGCGCCGCCGACTGCATGTGCAGGCGCTGCACGATGCCCTCGGGCAGGGCCTGCGTGCCGCGCTCGATGGCGTCGACGAGGGCGTAGGGCAGGATCGGCGAAAGGTAGCGCGTCTTGAGGTTCTCGGCGGTCAGCGGGTTGTTGAAGAACGACAGCCTGTCGACCTTCAGCCCCGCCTTCGCCGCCAGCGTGACGATCTCGTCGGGATAGAGCAGGAAGATGTGGCCGTCGGCATCCGGCTTGAACTGCATGGCCTCGAACTGCGAGGGGTCGGGGCAGTCGGAGAAGCGCGGCAGCGTGTTGCGGAAGTAGCGGCCGTTGGGCGTGGTCATCACGATCACGCCGTCGGGCTCGAGGAACGTCGCGAGCTTGCGCAGGAATTCGTCGGGATGCGCCACGTGCTCGATGATCTCGGTGGCGATCACCGCGTCGAAGCGGCCGACCTGCTCGACCGGCAGGTCGAAGATGTTGCCGGGCAGGAAGCGGATGTCGCGGCGGTCGGTCTTCAGGCGGACATAGTCGATGATGTCGTCGCGCAGATCGTTCCACGTCACCTGGTAGCCGAGCGCCGCCAGCACGATGGAGAAATTGCCCTGCGCGGCGGCGAGGTCGAGCACGCGGCCGCCGTCCGGCTTGGCAGCCAGCAGGTAATCGACCGTGCGGGCGAAGCGGTTGCGGTAGGCGACGCGGAAGCCGCGGGCGGTGCGGTCCGGCCAGACCGAGAAGCCGTCATAGTCGTAGGAATCGATCCACGATTGCGGCCAGGACGGGTCGAAGGCGGGGCGCTTGATGTGGCGGTACAGGCCCTCGTCGAAGCGCCGGGGCTCAGCCATCTTTGAGGTCGGTCATCAAAGGGCAGGTCCAAGTTGTTTTTGTAGCATGTTTTTGGGACAATGTCGGCAGTCGCCCCATCATGCCCGCGGAGCATTGTGAAAGTCTGCCCGACATGAAGGTCGTCGTCACCGGCGGCGCCGGATTCATCGGGTCGGCGGTGGTCCGGCGAATCGTGCGCGAGACCGACTGGCGCGTCGCCACCATCGACAAGCTGACCTATGCCGGCAATCTCGAATCGCTGGCCGAGGCGCGCGAGCACCCGCGCCATCGCTTCCATCGCGCCGACATCTGCGATCGCGAGGCGATGGACCGCATCCTCGCGCAGGAGCAGCCCGACGCCATCCTGCACCTCGCGGCCGAGAGCCATGTCGACCGCTCGATCGACGGCGCGGCACCCTTCATCCAGACCAATGTCGTCGGCACCTGGACCCTGCTCGAGGCGGCCACCGCCTATTGGCGGGCGCTGCCCGAGGAGCGCCGCGCGCGCTTCCGCTTCCAGCACATCTCGACCGACGAGGTGTTCGGCTCGCTGGGGCCGCAGGGCAGCTTCAACGAGGACACGCCCTACCGGCCCAACTCGCCCTACTCCGCCAGCAAGGCGGGCTCCGACCACCTGGTGCGCGCCTGGCATCACACCTACGGTCTGCCCACCCTGGCCACCAACTGCTCGAACAACTACGGCCCCTACCACTTCCCCGAGAAGCTGATCCCGCTGGTGATCATCCGCGGCCTGCGCGGCGAGACTCTGCCGGTCTACGGCAAGGGCGAGAACGTGCGCGACTGGCTGCATGTCGAGGATCACGCCGAGGCGCTGCTGACGGTGCTGCAGAAGGGCCGCGTCGGCGAGACCTACAATGTCGGCGGCGGCGAGGAGCGGCGCAACATCGACGTGGTGCAGGCGATCTGCGCCGCGCTCGACGATTTCCTGCCCGACTCGGCCCATCGGCCGCATGCCGGGCTGATCCGCTTCGTGACCGACCGGCCGGGGCACGATTTGCGCTACGCCATCGATGCCGGCAAGATAACCGCGGAGCTGGGCTGGAGGCCGAGCCGGTCTTTCGGCGAGGGCCTGCGCCAGACCGTGCGCTGGTTCCTCGACAACAGGGGATGGTGGGAACGCGTGATGAGCGGCGCCTATCGCGGCGAGCGGCTGGGACTAGCACCGTCCAGCAGCGCGGCATGATGCGCGCCTGCGCCTGCGCGCTCTACGACGGCGACTACCACATCGGCGCGGCCGTGCTGGCCAACTCGATGATCGCCTCGGGCTTCACCGGCACGCTGTGGATCGGCCATCGCGGCGCGCCGCCGAGTTGGGCCACGCCGCTCAAGGACCACGGCAAGTGGCGGAGCTACGAGGCCGCGGCCGGCGTCGAGCTGCGCTTCGTGCCGATCGACCACCCCAGCCTGCACACCGCCTGGGCCAAGCCGCATTTCATGCTGCGCATCCTCGACGAGCTCGATCCCGACGTCGACGCGGTGGTCTATTTCGACGTCGACATCGTCACCATCTCGCCGTGGTCGTTCTTCCAGGACTGGCTGGAGAACGGCGTCGGCCTGTGCACCGATATCGGCTTCCCGATGATGGCCGCCAGCCATCCCTTCCGCCGCCACTGGCGGGCGCTGGCGAAGGACGCCGCCGGGCGCGACTGCCGGCCGCTCGACCTGTACTTCAACAGCGGCTTCGCCGCGGTGCCGCGCGTCCATCGCGACTTCCTCGAGACCTGGCGCGCGGTCACCGACCACTACGCCGACCGTCATCCCGACGCGCCGCGCGCGCTGCGCATCGAGGGGCGCGACCACCCCTTCTCGTCGACCGACCAGGACTTCATGAACGTCGCGGCCATGGCGAGCGACGTGCCGCTGTCGATCCTCGGCCAGGAAGGCATGGAGTTCCTCGACACGACCTACGGCATGTCGCACAGCGCCCAGGCGCCCAAGCCGTGGCACGCCAGCTATCTCATGCGGGCGCTGGGCGGCACCGCGCCGGGCCGCCATCAGCGCTGGTGGAAGCACGCCAACGGCCCGATCCGCCCGTTTTCATCGGGCCGCCTGATGTGGACCCGCATCAGCGTGCGGCTGGCCGCCCTGGTCGGCCGCTTCTACCATCGTCGATGATGCGCGCGGCGCTCGGCCTGACCGGCGGTCTGGCTGTGGCCGTCGCGCTGTTCCCGCATCCCGCCGTCACCGACCTGCCGGTGCATGTCGTGCGCTTCACGCTGATGGCCGACCTGCTCGACGGCGCGGCGCGCAATCCGTTCTACATGCTCGACCTGCGCTGGCTGCCCAACACGCTGATCGACATCGTCTTCGCCCTGCTCGCCACGATCTTCCCGCCCGACGTGCTCGGCCGTCTCGCCGTCCTGCTGCCGCTCGTCGCCGTCGCCGCGACCGTCGCCTGCTGTCGCCGCGTCCTGCATGGCGGCGAGGCGCATCCGGCGCTGCACCTGCTGCTGGCGCTGCCGCTGCTGCTGCTGGGCGACACCTACATCCTGGGCCTGCACAGTTTCATGGTCTCGCTGTGCTGCGCCGTCGCCGGCTACGTCGTGCTTCATCGCGGCGCCGGCGCGCGCCTGCCCTACGCCATGCAGCAGCTGCTCGCGGCACTGCTCGTCGGCCTGGTCTGCTGGCTCCATGTCGCCGGCCTGCTCGGCCTGGTGTTGCCGGCGCTGGGCGACGGCCTCGCGGCGTTGCTGCGCATCCGGCGCGGCCACGGTCCGCTCGTGCGGCGGATGATCGCCTGCGGCCTCGACCTGCTGCGCCGCTACATCGGCCTGGTCGTGCCGGTGCTCGTCGTGGTCGTGACCTTGCCGGCCTACGTCGCCGGCATGGAGATCCAGAACGATCCCGAACCGCCGGGCCCGTTCCGACCCGGCGCGTGGCTGATCACGCGCATCGAGGCGCTTCTGTCGCCGGCCTCCGTGCTGTTCGAGCTGCGCGTGCTCAATGCGTGGTGGGCACTGACCGCGCTCTGCCTGCTGCTGCTCGCGGCGGCGCTGGCGTGGCTCGCATGGTCGAGCTGGCGTGCCCGCCGCCTGACGGTCGATGCCGGCCTGCTCTGCGCCATGCCGATCGCCCTGGTCCTGACCCTGGTGCTGCCCGACAAGGCCGCGAACACCGCCTTCGTGCACTGGCGCCCGGCCTTCGCGCTGATGCTGTTCGCGACCCTCGCCTTCTCGCTGGTCGAGCTGCCGCGCGGCGCCGTACGCGTCGCGGCGGGCTGCGCCGTGATCGTGCTGGCGCTGAAGGCGGGCGCCTTCATGGCCTTGTCGATCGACACCTCGCGCGCCGTCGCCGAGTTCCGCCAGGCCAGCGGCGTGATCGATCCGCGCGCGACGGTGTTCCTGACCCGCGCGATCGACGGCGAGGACCGCCCGTCATGGCGGCGCTCGGCCCATGTCTGGCAGCTGCGCCAGCACATCGCCGCCTTCGCCGCGCTCGACCGCGACGCGCTGGTACCCAACCTGTTCATCGGCCGCGGCACGCAGAACCTGGTCCTGCGCGAGCCCTATCGCGACTTCGCGGTCCCTGCGGCCACCCTGTTCCTGC
>CAYNOF010000221.1:0-2767 GCA_964398335.1 uncultured Rhizobiaceae bacterium | reverse complement strand
CCCTACTCCGCCGCCATCGCCTGCGGCGCGCGGCGGCCGACGCCGTGGCGCAGCAGCATGCCGGAATGCGTGCCGGTCTGCTGGTCGTCACGGATCGTCACCTCGCCGTTGACCAGCACGTAGCGATAGCCGCGCGCCCGCTGGATGCGCCGCCATTCGCCGCCCGGCAGATCATGCACGATCTCGTCGGGCAGCACGGCGAGGTTGTCGTAGTCGTAGACGACGATGTCGGCCGGCGCGCCCTTGCGCAGCACGCCGCGGCCGGTAAAGCCCGCGACCTCGGCCGGCAGCGCCGAGAGCCGCCAGTGTGCCTCCTCGAGCGAGATCATGCCGTGCTGGCGCACCACCTTGCAGATCGTCTCGGTGGGATAGCGCCCAGCGGTGAGGAACTTGGTATGCGCGCCGCCGTCTGAGACGCCGAACAGCACGTAGGGATCGTTCACGATCTCGCGCAGGTGCTCGATGTTGCCGTTGGGCGGTGCGGCGAAGAACTCGGTCTTGAGATCCTCCTCGACCGCCATGTCGAGCATGACGTCGACCGGATGCTTGCCCATCTTCTGGCCGGCGTAGGCCAGCGTGTGGTCGAGCCACTGCTTGTTCTTCTCGGACTGCGGACCAACGATCACGATGTCGGGCAGCGGGCCGGTGGCCGTCTTCGGCATCTTGTCCTTCAGCGCCTCGCGGCGGGCCGGATCGGCGAGCTTGGCCTTGCGCTCTTCCAGCGTGCCCGTCGTCGCGTCGCACCACGCCTGCGAATCGTCGAACAGGTTCCAGTTCTCGAAGGTGAAGGTGAAGCCGGCATCGGTGGTCAGGCCCTGGCCGACGACGCGAATGCCGCGCTCGCGGCAGCTCTTCAGCCACGACAGCACGCGGCGGTGGATGTCGGGGCGGTGATCGAAGGCCTGCACGACGTTCATGATCATCGGCCGGCCGCTGAGTTCGGCCATCTCCTCGTAGAACGCCTGGTCCTTGGCGTTGTCGCCGGAGACCAGCAGCATCTGCATGAAGCCGTCGTTGCGCCGGCGCAGCACCTTGGCGAACTCGCGGCAGGTGTCGTCGTGCATCACGTCGGTGGGCATCGGCGAGCCGTCGAAGTCGCGCTGCACGCAGGCCGGGCCGGTGGGCAGCATGCGCTGGGCCGACCAGCCGCAGCCGCCGGCATCCATCGCCACCTCGAGCAGCCGGCAGAGCTCGCGATGCTCCGCGTCGCTCGGCCGCTTGCCTGATTTGGCGGCCTCGAAGCCCATCACCCAGATCAGCAGCGGGCTGATCGGCACGTAGGGCAGGATGTTGATCGCCTTGGGCGTGCGATCGACGCTGTCGAGGAATTCGGGGAAGGTCACCCAGTCCCTCGGCATGCCCTGCTGCATCGACGGCATCGGGATCGCCTCGACGCGCGTCATGGTCATCATCGAGCGCTCGCGCATGTCCGGCTTCACCGGCGCGAAGCCGAAGCCGCAATTGCCGATCACGACCGACGTGATGCCGTGCCAGCCCGAAAGCGTGCAGTACGGATCCCAGAACAGCTGCGCATCGTAATGCGTGTGCAGGTCGATGAAACCCGGCGCGACGATCAGGACCTGCGCGTCGATCACCTCGCGCGCCTCGGAGGCATCGATGCGGCCGATCTCGGAGATCACGCCGTCCTTGATGCCGATATCGCCGCGATAGCGCGGCGTGCGGCTGCCATCGATGATCATGCCGTTGCGGATCAGGCGATCGAAGCGGGCCATGGTGTCCTCCCAGCGAACTTAACGAACGTTCGCATGGGATGATCGCTGGCGCAACCGGGGCCCCGAAAAGCAGAACGCCCGGGCCTTGCGACCCGGGCGTCCGACGCGGAAGCCTCCCTTGTCTCGTTCTTTGCGACCGCGTGAATCTCGTGAAACGAGCGTTACCCTGACGCGGGAATGAACGTTCGTCCACAGGGAAATGTGCCGGCGCGCACCGAGCGTCGCCTCAGTTCCAGAGCCGGAGCAGTGTGCTCGATGCCGGCGTGCCGAGCTAGTTGCGCGCCTTGTCGACCAGCGCCTTCTCCTTGATCCACGGCATCATGGCGCGCAGCTTGGCGCCGATCTCCTCGATCGGATGCTCCGACATCTTCTTGCGCATGGCCTTGAACGAGGCCTGGTTGACGCGGTTCTCGAGCATCCAGTCGCGCGCGAAGCGGCCCGACTGGATGTCGTCGAGCACGCGCTTCATCTCCTTCTTCGTCTCCTCGGTGACGATGCGCGGGCCCGAGCGGTACTCGCCGTATTCCGCGGTGTTGGAGATCGAGTAGTTCATGTTGGCGATGCCGCCCTCGTAGATGAGGTCGACGATCAGCTTCACCTCGTGCAGGCACTCGAAGTAGGCCATCTCGGGCGCGTAGCCCGCCTCGACCAGCGTCTCGTAGCCGGCCTTGATCAGCTCGACCAGGCCGCCACAGAGCACGACCTGCTCGCCGAACAGGTCGGTCTCGCACTCTTCCTTGAACGAGGTCTCGATCGTGCCGGCGCGGCCGCCGCCGATCGCCGAGGAGTAGCTGAGCGCGATCTCCAGCGCATTGCCCGAGGAGTTCTGCGCCACCGCCACCAGGCAGGGCACGCCGCCGCCGCGGGTGTACTCCGAGCGCACGGTGTGGCCGGGGCCCTTGGGCGCGATCATGAACACGTCGAGATCGGCGCGCGGGCTCAGCAGGTTGAAGTGCACGTTGAGCCCGTGCGCGAAAGCCAGCGCCGTGCCCTCGCGCATATTGGGGCCGAGCTCGGCGTTGTAGATGTCGGAC
>CAYNOF010000220.1:0-9094 GCA_964398335.1 uncultured Rhizobiaceae bacterium | reverse complement strand
GCAGCACAATGGTGCGGATGGTGCCGATCAGGCCCTTGCCGCAGATCCACGCCGCCTCCTCCAGCTCCTTGTGGATCTGCATGAAGGAGGTCGACAGCGCCTTGACCGTGTCGGGCATGAAGCGCGCGACAAAGGCCAGGGCCAGGATCCAGATCGTGCCGTAGAGGCCGCCCGGCAGGCCGATCCAGGCCCAGAGATAGGCGACGCCGACGACCAGGCCGGGGATCGCCACGGGCAGGGTCGTCAGCACGTCGATGGTGCGACGGCCCGGCGCGTGGCTGCGGTGCACCGTGTAGCCGATGGCGAAGGCCAGGATGCCGCCGACGATCGCGGTGATCACGCCGACCTCGAGGGTGTTCCAGATCGAGCGCATGGTCAGCGGGTTGTCGAAGACGCTGTTGTAGTGGCCCCACGAGTACTGCTTCATGTCGAACACGCTCATGAAGTCGCGGAAGAACAGGAACTTGCGGAACGAGGTGATCAGCAGCGCGATCGAGGGCAGCACCACGACGATCAGCAGATAGAGAATCGCCAGGCCCAGCGTGAACCATTTCCACGGGCCGAGGTCGAGGCTGCGCGGCCGGAACGCCTTGCCGGCGACGGTGGCGTAGCTGCGGCCCGACAGCACCTTGCCCTGCAGGATCACGAGCACGCCGGTGACCACCATGAGGATGATCGCGACCGCGGCGGCGGTGCTGTAGAGCGGCGGGCTCCAGGCGGTGAGCTTGAAGATGTAGGTCGTCAGCACCGCGATGTTGGCCGGACCGGCCAGCACCGCGGGGATGCCGTAGATGCCCAGCATGACGATGAACGACAGCAGCATGCCCGAGAGGATCGCCGGCGCGATCAGCGGGAAGGTCACGGTGAACAGCGTGCGGAAGGCCGAGGCGCCGGCGACCTCGGAGGCCTCCTCGAGGCTCGGGTCCATGTTGCGCAGCGCCGAGGCGGTGAACATGTAGACGTAGGGCGCGTAGTACATGCCGAACACGACGATCATGCCGGACATGGAGTAGAGGTCGATCTTCCAGTCGAGCCCGATCCACTTGAACATGGTGTTGATCAGGCCGGTCTTGGGCGAGCCCAGGATGCTCCAGGCGACGCCGGCGACCAGCGGCGGCACGAACAGCGGCAGCATGCTGACCGCGGCGATGAAGCCCTTGGCCGGCGTGTTGGTGCGCACCACGATCCACGAGAAGGTCAGGCCGATGATGACCGCCAGCGCCGTGCCGCCGGCGCAGGCGATCAATGAATTGAGCAGCGCCCACTGGACGTTGGGGTTGGACAGGACGGTCCAGAAATTGTCGAGCGAGAGATTGAAGATGCCGAAGCCGTCGACCACCGGGTTGGTGTTGGTCAGCGCGCCCAGCAGCAGCATGCAGACCGGGTAGACCACCAGCAGGGTCAGGATCAGCAGCAGCGCGGTCGACCAGAGGCGCCCTGCCCAGGCAGTCGACAGGGTGGCGCGCTGCGGACGCGCCTCGCTCCACGGAGCCGTCGGGGCTTCGGTGACCAAACTGCCTTCCTCCCACACACCCGCACACGCCACGGCGTCTGTCGCGCCGCTTCGGCGGGCGGAACCCTAGTGCGGTTTACTGTCCAGTGGAAGCGATTCAGCGCGACGGCGTGAACACGATGATGTCGTCGGGCCAGGCGTCGTGCAGCAGCGCGCGCGCCCGCTCGTCGATCAGATCAGGGTCGAGGCTCTGGTTGCGCAGGCCGGCGACGCGCCGTTCCCAGATGTGCCGGCTCGCCTCGGTCTCGGCCAGCGTCGCCTCGGCGCGCGCCACCTCCTGCCGCAACTGCAGCAGCGCCAGTACGCCTCGCTCGCCATGCATCAGGTGATAGCCGAAATAGCCGAACACCAGGGCGAACAGGACCGGGGTGAGGATCTGACGAAAGCGAAACATGACCGGACGACCACCATCCCATGATTCGCCGATGTAGGCAAGAAAGATCAATGAAACGAGAGTCTTAGGCGCCGCTCATGAAGTCTTTCGACGGCATTAGGATCGATTGCTTGACCCCGGACCGCATCGGCCGATAAGCCGCCCGCATCGGAACGACGGGAACGAGCATGAGCAAGGCCACGGACTGGCGCAACGACGGCGTACGGGTGATCCCCGCCGGCAGCCTCGACACCAACACGGCGCAGACGCCGGGCATGAACCGCGCCGCGGCGATCAACTTCGCCCGCGTCGGCGCGCAGAAGCTGTGGGCCGGCACGGTGACCATCCATCCCGACGCCAAGACCGGCGCGCATCACCACGGCCACCTCGAGAGCGTCATCTACGTCGTGAAGGGCAAGGCGCGCATGCGCTGGGGCGAGCAGCTTCAGTTCACCGCCGAGGCCGGCCCGGGCGATTTCATCTACGTGCCGCCCTACGTGCCGCACCAGGAGATCAACGCCTCCGACAGCGAGGCACTGGAATGCGTGCTGGTGCGCAGCGACAACGAGGCGATCGCCATCAACATCGACATCGCGCCGGTCGAAAAGCCGGAGACGGTGTACTGGGTCGATCCCACCCATCCGCATCCGCACGACCACGCCCATCCGCACAGCCACGATCACGACCACAAGCCCAAGAAGTGATCGGCGAGGAAACGCCTGACGATATCGAGGCGATCGCCGCGCTGAACCGCGCGGCCTTCGGCGGCGGGGAAGAGGTCGAGATCATCGACCGCCTGTGCCGCGACGGACTTGTCGCGCTGTCACTGGTCGACCGCGACGCCGGCGCGATCGTCGGCCACGTCTTGTTCAGCGAGCTCGAGGTCACGGTTGACGGCAACGCGGTGCGCGCTGTGGCGCTGGCCCCAATGGCGGTCATGCCGACGCGGCAGCGCGAGGGGATCGGCTCGCGACTCGTCCGCCACGGCCTGGACGTGCTGAAGGATCGCGGCTGTGAGGCCGTGATCGTGCTCGGCCATCCCGACTACTATCCGCGCTTCGGCTTCTCGGCCGCGCGGGCGGCAAAGCTCGCCGCGCCCTTCTCGGGCCCGGCGTTCATGGCACTGGAGCTGAAACCGGGCGCGCTCGCCGGGGCGAGCGGCACGGTGCGCTACCCGCGCGCCTTCAGGATCGACTTGCCGGCATAGCGTGCCTGGCTGCCGAGCTGCTCCTCGATGCGCAGGAGCTGGTTGTACTTGGCCAGGCGATCGGAGCGTGACATCGAGCCGGTCTTGATCTGCCCGCAATTGGTGGCGACGGCGAGGTCGGCGATGATCGTGTCCTCGGTCTCGCCCGAGCGGTGCGACATCACCGCGCCATAGGCGTTGGTGCGCGCCATCGACACGGCGTCCATGGTCTCGGTCAGCGTGCCGATCTGGTTGACCTTCACCAGGATGGCGTTGGCGATGCCGTCCTTGATGCCCTTGGCGAGGCGCGTCGGGTTGGTGACGAAGAGATCGTCGCCGACGAGCTGCACCGTCTTGCCGATGCTGTCGGTGAGCACCTTCCAGCCGGCCCAGTCGTCCTCGGCCATCCCGTCCTCGATCGATACGATCGGATAGCGCTTGCAGAGATCGGCGAGGTAGGCGGCCATGCCCTGCCCGTCGAGCGTCTTGCCCTCGCCCTCCATGACGTACTTGCCGTCCTTGAAGAACTCGGTCGAGGCGGCGTCGAGACCCAGCATGATGTCTTCGCCCGGCTTGTAGCCGGCGGCCTCGATCGATTTCATGATGAAGCCCAAAGCGGCGTCGGCCGAGGCGAGGTTGGGCGCAAAGCCGCCCTCGTCGCCGACATTCGTGCTGTGGCCGGCGTCGTGCAGCTGCTTCTTCAGTGCCTGGAAGGTCTCTGAGCCCATGCGCAGCGCCTCGGCGAAGCTGGGCGCGTTGACCGGCAGGATCATGAACTCCTGGATGTCGATCGGATTGTCGGCATGCGCACCGCCGTTGATGATGTTCATCTGCGGCACCGGCAGCGTGTTGGCGTGGCTGCCGCCGACATAGCGGTAGAGCGGCAGGCCGGCATCCATCGCCGCCGCTCGCGCCACCGCGAGGCTGACGCCGAGCAGCGCGTTGGCGCCGAGCCGGCCCTTGTTGGGCGTGCCGTCGAGCTCGATCATCGCGCGGTCGATCTTGATCTGGTCGGTGGCGTCGAGCCCCGACAGCAGGTCGAAGATCTCGCCGTTGACGTTGGCCACCGCCTTGCGCACGCCCTTGCCGCCGTAGCGGCTCTTGTCGCCGTCGCGCAGCTCGACCGCCTCGTGCGCGCCGGTCGAGGCGCCCGACGGCACCGCGGCACGGCCCGAAGCGCCGCTCTCCAGCTTGACCTCGACCTCGATCGTCGGATTGCCGCGGCTGTCGAGAATCTCGCGGCCGCGAATGTCGATGATGGCGCTCATCATATGATCCTTCGGACGGATTGCGCGCGCCTTGTAGCGTGCGCATGCCGGCTTCGCCAACGGTGTTATGCTGCCGCCGAACGTGGAGGAATCGCACGATGCGGCTGGGCATCATGTTGAGTTTCCAGTGTCGCGCCGACCTCGGCGAGAGCTGGGAGACGGCCTATCGCGACAGCCTGTCACTGGCCGCGGAGGCCAGCCGGCTGGGCATCAACGATATCTGGATCAGCGAACATCACGGCGAGGAGGACGGCTACTGCCCCTCGCCCATCGTCGCCGGCGCCGCGCTGGCGGCCGCGGCGCCGAGCTGCCGCATCGGCCAGGGCATCGCGATCTCGCCGCTCTATGGCCACCCGCTGCGCCTGGCCGAGGATCTGTCGGTGCTCGACAACCTTTCGGGCGGACGGGCGCAGATCGGTTTCGGGCAGGGCTACCGACGCGCCGAGTTCGAGGCCTACGGCCTGAACTACGGCACGCGCACGCGCGCCTTCGAGGAGAGTCTCGATATCCTGCGTCTGGCCTGGACAGGCGAACGCTTCGATTACGACGGCTCGATCTACAAGACGAAGAACGGCCTGCTGCGCCCCGCCCCGGTCCAGCGCGACCGCGTGCCGCTGTGGATCGGCGCCGCCGCGCCCGTCTCGCGCGCACGCGCCGTGCGCCACCATGCCGGCCTGATGATCGCGCCCCTGACGGAACTCGGCCACACGGCTCGACAATTCGAGTCGTTCGATCAGGAAGCGCAACGGCAAGGCGCGCCACGGCTGCCGCACGCGCTGTCGCGCGAGATCCTGGTCGGCGATTCCGCACAGGAGGCCATCGCGCGGCACCAGATCTATCTCGATCACACCTACCGGGTCCAATACGCGCCGGAACGCACCGGCATGACCTACCGCGACCCGGCCACCGGCGAGCGCAAGCCGCTGACCAGCGACAATCCCTACTTCATGTCCGAAGCCTATATGCGCGATCGCTGGTTCGTCGGCACGCCCGAGGAGGTCGCGGACTCGATCGTCGAGTGGCAGAAGAAGATGAATCTCGACGTCCTGCTGTTCCATCCCAAGATGCCGGGCATGCCATTGAGACACGCGATGGAGGACGTGGAACGGGTCACGCAGCAGGTGATGCCGCTGGTGCGGCGCAAGCTGACCGCTTGAATTCGCATCTTTGGGAGCGCCGGCGTCTCGCCCTCGCTCCCAGAAAGACGCGTTCGTTAAACCAGCCGGCTCTGCGTCTTCGCCGCCTCGATGAACGAGCGGAACAGCGGGTGGGGCTGCAGCGGGCGTGACTTCAGCTCGGGGTGGTACTGCACGCCGATGAACCACGGGTGGCCGGGGATCTCGATGGTCTCCGGCAGCACGCCGTCGGGCGACATGCCGGCGAACTTCATGCCGGCCTTCTCCAGCCGCGCCTTGTAGTCGGTGTTGACCTCGTAGCGGTGGCGGTGGCGCTCGCTGATGCGATCGGAGCCGTAGATGCGCGCGATCTGGCTGTCGGGATCGAGATGTGCGGTGTAGGCGCCAAGCCGCATCGTGCCGCCGAGGTCGCTGCCGTAGTTGCGGCGCTCGACCTCGTTGCCTTTCAGCCATTCGGTCAGCAGGCCGACCACCGGCTCGGGCGTCGGGCCGAACTCGGTCGAGCCGGCGTTCTTGATGCCCACCAGGTTGCGCGTCGCCTCGATCACCGCCATCTGCATGCCGAAGCAGATGCCGAAATACGGCACCTTGCGCTCGCGGGCGAAACGCGCCGCCTGGATCTTGCCTTCCGAGCCGCGCTCGCCGAAACCGCCAGGCACCAGGATGCCGTGCACGTTCTCGAGGTGAACGACGGCGTCCTCGCGCTCGAAGATCTCGGAGTCGATCCACTCCAGCTTGACCCGGACGTTGTTGGCGAGGCCGCCATGGGTGAGCGCCTCGGACAGCGATTTGTAGGCGTCGAGCAGGCCGGTGTACTTGCCGACCACGGCGACGCTCACTTCGCCTTCCGGCTCGCGCACCGTACGCACGATGCCGCGCCACTGTGCCAGCGACGGCTCGGTGTCGACCGGCAGGTCGAAGTAGCGGCAGACTTCGCGGTCGTAGCCCTGGTCGTGATAGGCGATCGGCACCTGGTAGATCGTGTCGGCGTCGAGCGCCTCGATCACCCGCTCCGGCCGGACGTTGCAGAACAGCGCGATCTTCTTGCGCTCGTTGGGCGGGATCGCGCGGTCGCTGCGGCAGAGCAGCAGGTCGGGCTGGATACCGACGCTCAGCAGTTCCTTCACCGAGTGCTGGGTCGGCTTGGTCTTGAGCTCGCCGGCGGTTGGTACCCAGGGCAGCAGGGTGAGGTGCACGAACATCGTGCGCTCCTCGCCCAGCTCGTTGCGCAACTGGCGGATCGCCTCGAGGAACGGCAGGCCCTCGATGTCGCCCACCGTGCCGCCGATCTCGACCAGCACGAAATCCGCCTCGCCGGGGTCGGCGAGGATGAACTCCTTGATGGCGTCGGTGACGTGCGGGATCACCTGGATGGTGGCGCCGAGATAATCGCCGCGGCGCTCGCGCTTGATCACCTCGGAGTAGATCCGGCCGGTGGTGATGTTGTCAGTCTGCTTGGCGTCGACGCCGGTGAAGCGCTCGTAGTGGCCCAGGTCGAGGTCGGTCTCGGCGCCGTCGTCGGTGACGAAGACCTCGCCGTGCTGGGTCGGGCTCATCGTGCCCGGGTCGACGTTGAGGTAGGGATCGAGCTTGCGCAGGCGGACCTTGTAGCCGCGGGCCTGCAACAACGCGCCGAGGGCGGCTGACGAGAGGCCCTTCCCGAGAGAAGACACCACGCCGCCCGTAATAAAGATAAAGCGCGTCATGGACCTCTTACCTACTACTGATAGGGGGTCTGAGCCAAGGCGGACGTGACGCCGGTTTCCGGCGCCCGTGTGGAAAACGCCGGCCGCCCGGCATCGTGGCACAACGAAAAAGGGCGAACGCCCGGGCGTTCGCCCCCTGGACTGGGCATCGTCGGCCCTATCGGGTCGGCGCCGTCGGTCCGGTCGGCGGGGCCGGGCTGGGGGCCGCGCCTGGGACGGCGGGCGCGGTCGGGCCGCTGGGGATGATCGACGGCGCCTGCGTCCGGGTGCCGGAGAACACCGCCAGCGCGATGCTGGTGGCGAAGAACACCGCGGCGAGGATCGCGGTGGTGCGGGTCAGCAGATTGGCCTGGCCGCGTACGCTCATCATGCCGTCGGAGGAGCGGCCCATGCCCAGGCCGCCGCCTTCGCTGCGCTGGAGCAGCACGACCCCTACCAGCGCGACGGCGATCAGCGCATGGATCGCCAGCACGACATTCTGGATGGCTTGCATCGAAATACGGTTCCCTGCGGCCGCCCGCAGGCGGCCCGAATGACGAATCGGCCGGTGTTCTAGTCGGTTTGCGCCGCCTGCGCCAGTCCGACGGACCGGACCGGGAACGTCGCATTGTGCCCGGGCGTTGGCCGGGCAAAGGAGGATGCCATGCAGACCCAAGCCATGCTGAGCTCGCATCCGCAGCTCACCGAGCGCGGCGACGCGACCTTGGTCCGTTGCATCGAGGAATGCTTCGGCTGCGCGCAGGCCTGCACGTCCTGCGCCGACGCCTGCCTGGGCGAAAATATGGTCGCCGACCTCACGCGCTGCATCCGGCTGGACCTCGACTGCGCCGACATCTGCCTGACGACGGGCAGGCTCGCCTCGCGGCGCACCGAATCGAGCGATGCCATCCTGGTCTCGATGCTCGATGTCTGCGCCGCGATCTGCCGCATCTGTGCTGAGGAATGCGAGATGCATGGGCGCCGGCACGAGCATTGCCGCATCTGCGCCGCGGCCTGCCGGCAGTGCGAAAGCGCCTGCCGCGACGTGCTGCGCGCGATGCGCCAGCGCCTGCAATAAGCCGTCAGGCGGCCGCCACGATCGGCAGGAAATCCGCCGCCTTGAGGCTGGCGCCGCCGACCAGCGCGCCGTCGACATCGGCAATGCCCAGGATCTCGGCAGCGTTCGACGGCTTCACCGAGCCGCCGTAGAGGATGCGCACCGTCTGCGCGTCCGGCACCACGGCGCCCAAACGGGCCCGCAGGTGCCGGTGCGCCGCGTCGATCTCGGCGGTCGTGGGCGTCAATCCGGTGCCGATCGCCCAGACCGGCGCATAGGCTATGACGACGTTGGCGGCGCCCTGCGGCACGCTGGCGGCGATCTGTCGCGCCAGCACGTCCAGCGTCTCGCCCGCCTTGCGCTGCGCCAGGGTCTCGCCGACACAGATGATCGGCGTCAGGCCGGCGCGCAGCCCGGCCGCCGCCTTGGCGCGCACCTGCTGGTCGGTTTCGCCGTGATCGGTGCGGCGCTCGGAGTGGCCCACGATCACCCAGCGCGCGCCGGCATCCGCCAGCATCTCGGCCGACACGTCGCCGGTATGGGCGCCGGAGGCGTCGGCGTGGCAGTCCTGGCCGCCAACGCCGATAGCGCTGTTGGACAGGACCTGTGCGACTGATGTGATCTGCACCGCGACCGGGCAGACGACGATCTCGCCCTTGGCCGCGGCGGCGCCGTCGCGCAGGGCGGTGGCCAGCGCCACGGCGTCGGCGCGCAGCAGGTTCATCTTCCAATTGCCGGCGATCAGGGGGCGTCGGGCGGGCATGCGGCGTCTCTCCGGTCGTTTTGCGGCTCTCTAACCCGTCGCCGCCTGCCTCGCGAACGCCTTGATCTGGCGCGGGTTTGGCCGTTGCCGCGCGCGCCGGGCCGGTGGTAGGG
>CAYNOF010000219.1:0-5110 GCA_964398335.1 uncultured Rhizobiaceae bacterium | reverse complement strand
TCAACGGCGGCATGGCGATGATCTGATGGCCGGGGCGCCGGTCAGCTACAGGCTCAACCGGCGCGGTGACGCCAAGATCGCACGCGCCGCCGATCGCGGGCTGTCGGCGCACAACAAGCCCTATAGCGGGCCGGCCAACTTCAACTACTTCACCATCTCGGCGCGCAACGAGAAGGGCAAGCTGATCGGCGCCGTCGATGCCTACGGCTTCTACGGCTGGCTGTTCGTGCGCTACCTCTGGGTCGACGGCCGCTATCGCCGGGGCAAGCATCGCGTCGGCACCGAGCTGATGGACCGCGCCGAGGCCTATGCGAAGAAGTGTGGCTATTACGGCATCTGGCTCGACACCTTCGAGTTCCAGGCGCGGCCGTTCTACGAGAAGCGCGGCTACAGCCTGTTCGGCGAGCTGAAGGACAACCCGCCGGGCTACAGCCGCTATTTCCTGCAGAAGATGATCGGCAAGCCGCCTAAAGGTCCGCGCCGATCGCCTGCTCGACCGAATTGAAGCCGTCGGCCTTCAGGAGCGCCGACAGCTCGTCCTTGATCCGTCGCACCAGCCCCGGCCCCTCGTAGACCAGCGCGCTGTAGAGCTGTACCAGCGACGCGCCGGCGCGAATCTTGGCGTAGGCATCCTTGCCCGACGCGACGCCGCCGCAGCCGACCAGCGGAAAACGTCCGGCGACGTGCTTTGCCGCGATGCGCAGCACGCCGGTCGACAACGCGCCGAGCGGCGCGCCCGACAAGCCACCGGCTTCGCTACGACGCGCGCTCTTCAAGCCCGAAGGCCGCGAGATCGTCGTGTTGCCGACGATCATGCCGTCGATCGCCGCCTCGATAGAGGCCGCGACAATGTCCTCGAAATCGGCCGCCGTGAGATCGGGCGCGACCTTCACCACGACCGGAATCTTGCGTGCACCCAGCACAGCCTTCACGCCCTTCAGCAGGCCGGCCAGCGCATCGCGTGCCTGCAGGTCACGCAAGCCAGGCGTATTGGGCGAGGACACGTTGCAGACGATGTAGTCGGCATAAGGCATCAGCGCCCTGGCGCACGTCGCATAGTCCGCCGCGCGGTCGGCGCTGTCCTTGTTGGCGCCGACATTGATGCCGACGATGCGCACGCGATCGCGCGTCTTCAGCCGCTCGCGCGCCGCGTCGAGACCGTCACCGGGAAAGCCCATCCGATTGATCAGCGCGCGGTCCTCGCTGAGGCGGAACAGCCTCGGCCTGGGATTGCCTGCCTGCGGCTTGGGCGTGATCGTGCCGACTTCGACGAAGCCGAAGCCCAGACCCAGGGCTGCTGTCGCGACCTCGGCATTCTTGTCGAAGCCGGCGGCGAGCCCGATCGGATTGCGGAAGCGATGACCCCATACGGTGCTCGCCAGAGCAGGGTCCTCCGGCAGCACATCCTTGGGCGCGAGGCCTGTCTTCAGAAGCCGAATCGTCAGGCGATGTGCAGTCTCGCCACCCAGCAGACTCAGCACCGGGCTGACGACAGAGCGATAGATCATCGACATGAAAACTAATCCAACCGGAATCCCTGGCTGCGCACGTATGCACCGAAATCGGCGCGGTCGGGGGAGGCGTATTGGCGCGCCTTGTCTTCCGACCAGCCGTAGAACTCGGCGCGTCCGAAGCGTGCTTCGTCGCGCTGCTGGCGGTAGGGGAAGATGCCGTGGCGGCGGCGGTCATAGGCGTCCACCTTGTCGCGCACGCCGCTCTCGTCGAAGCGGTCGACATGCACGCGCGCGGCCATCGGCAGGCGCGCGCTCATGTAGCCGGCATCGGCCGGCCAGCCGACGCCCAGGCCGGCGACGGGGAAGACGTAGGCGGGCAGGCCGCAGAGATCGGAGACGGTGCGGGCGTGGTTGCGGATGGTGCTGATCGGGCAGCAGCCGAGACCCGCGGCTTCGGCGGCGACGACGAACGTCGTCATCACGATGGCGCCGTCGACGGCGGCATTGAAGAACGAGTCGAGGTGGTCGTTGGGCCACGGCTTGGCGCGCCATTCGGCGATCTGGCGCTGGCGGCGGTTGTTGCCGAGGAACAGCAGCAGGGCAGGGGCCTTGGCCATCCACGGCTGGTCGGGCAGCAGGCCGGCGATCTTGGCGCGCTTCTGCGCGTCGGCAACGATCAGGATGTCGCCCTGCTGCAGATCGCTCTTGGTCGGTGAGGAAAGCGCCGCCGCGCACAAAAACCGCAGCGTCGTCATGTCGACCGGCTTGTCGCTGAAGCGGCGGATGACGCGGTGGTCGAGCAGGCCGCGGATGGTCTCGACGCCGCGCGTGAGGTCCGACGGTGCCTCGAGTCGCTCGCCGAAGCGCTTTTCGATCAGATCCAGCAGGTCCTGCACGCTGTTCTCCTTGTCGCGGGGGCGATGTGACCGGCACTATCGTCCCATGGCCGGTCCGATTTCTCCAGACAGCTACAAGGAGGCTTTGGTTTTCCTCGGCACGGCCGGCCTGGTCGTGCCGCTGTTCCATCGCCTGCGCATCAGCCCGGTGATCGGCTTCCTCGCCGCCGGCGTGGCGGTCGGGCCGCACGGCTTCCATCGTCTGTTTCCATCCGATTCATGGATCAACGCCATCACCCTGTCGGACGCCGAACGGGTGGCGCCGCTGGCCGAGCTCGGCGTCGTCTTCCTGCTGTTCATGATCGGGCTGGAGCTCTCCTGGGAACGCCTGAAGCTGATGCGCGAACGGATCTTCGGCCTGGGCTCGCTGCAGCTGCTGACCGCGATGGCGACCATCGCCGGCATCGCCTATGCGCTGGGTCAGAGCACCGTCTCGTCGGTGATCATCGGCGGTGCGCTGGCGATGTCCTCGACCGCGATCGTGATCCCGACGCTGGCGGCGCGCCGAAGGCTGGCATCGCCCACCGGCCGCACCAGCTTCGCCGTGCTGTTGTTCCAGGATCTCGCCGTGGCGCCGCTGCTGCTGATGGTGGCTGCGCTCGATGACCGCACCGGCGGCGGCTTGTGGCCCGTCCTCTATGCGCTGGGCCGCGCCGCCTTCGCGCTGCTGGTGCTGGTGGTGGGCGGGCGCCTGCTGCTGCGGCCGGTGATGCGCTATGTCGCGGCGACGCGCAGTCCCGAGCTGTTCATGGCCGTCTGCCTGCTTGTGGTCGTCGGCACCGGCCTGCTGGCGGCGCTCGCCGGCCTGTCGATGGCGCTGGGCGCCTTCATTTCCGGCCTGCTGCTGGCCGAGACCGAGTTCCGCCGCGAGGTCGAGGTCCTGATCGACCCGTTCAAGGGCCTGCTGCTGGGGCTGTTCTTCGTCACCATGGGCGCCGGGCTGAACGTGCCGCTGATCGTCCAGCAGCCGCTGATCGTGGGCGCTATCGCGCTGGGACTGATCGCGGCGAAGGTGGCGCTGCTCTACCCGCTCAGCCGCGCGCTTCGCACGCCGCACACGGTGTCGCGCGACGTGGCACTGCTGCTCGGGCCGGCGGGCGAGTTCGCCTTCGTGCTGCTGCCCGCGGCCGTTGCCGCCGAGCTGGTGCCCGCATCGGTGTCGCAGCTCGTGGTCGCCGGCGCGATGCTCAGCATGGCGGCGCTGCCGATGATCGCCGGTATCCTCCTGGCACGGCGCAGCGGCGTGCGTGCGCCGGCGGTGGGCACGATCGAGATGCCGCCCGAGGATACGCAGCCGCGGGTGATCGTCGTCGGCTATGGCCGCGTCGGCACGCTGATCGCCGACATGCTGACGCGTCACGACATTCCATATCTGGCGATCGACACGGATCCCGACGTCGTCGCCAAGGCGCGCGACAGCAAGAAGCCGATCTACTACGGCGACGCCTCGCGCATCGATTTCCTCAGGCGCTGCGGCCTGGCCTATGCGCGTGCTCTAGTCGTGACCACCGACGATTCCGATGCCGCGGAGCACATCGCGCGGGTGGTGCGCAAGGAACGTCCGGATCTCACCGTCGTTGCGCGCGCGCGCGATGCGCGGCATGCGGCGAAGCTCTACGCGCTGGGCGTGACCGATGCGGTGCCCGAGACGGTCGAAGCGAGCCTGCAGCTCTCCGAAGCGCTGCTGGTCGATATCGGCATCCCGATGGGACTCGTCATCGCTTCGATCCACGAGCGCCGCGATGAGTACCGCAAAGACCTTGCGGCAAATGGTGCCAATCCATCGCAGCGCGCGCTCAGGCCGGCGGGCAGACGCTTTCGTCAGCGTCGCGACAGCGAATGACACACGGTGTTACGCTTAAGCGAACATCTGCGCCATCATCTCGCCGCATCGACTGGCAAAGCTCCACCTGTCTCGCGCAAAGCAGCACAGGTGATCCGATGAGACCCGAGCCCAACGACCAGATGTCGCTGACCAGCCGTGTCCGTCACGTCGATGTCACGGATGCCGAGTCGACGTTGTGGGATCTGCTCGAACCATGTCATTGCGGTGACCGACGTTTCTGTCGCCGCGTCGCCATCGGTCCGTACGTCGTCGACTTCGCATGCATCGAGGCACGCCTGGTGGTCGAGGTCGATCGCGGCCTGCACGGCACCGGCCGCAACTACGAGTCCGTGCGCACCCGCTTCCTTGAACGCCAGGGCTTCAGCGTGCTGCGCTTCTGGAGCAACGATGTGGTCGTGCGCGCCGAGGCGGTGCGCGACACGATCCGGGCGCGTCTGCTGCAGTAACCCATCGTCGTCCTGAGCGACGCGAAGGATCCAGGGGTATTGCGATCACCAACGACAGTGTGACCGTACGCGCTGCCGCGCGGTCCTTCGCCGCGCTCAGGACGACGGGGATCAGACGTCGAGATCGCGGGCGAACTGCGCGTTCTGCTGGATGAAGGCGAAGCGCTTCTCCGGCTTCCGCCCCATCAGGTCCTCGACCAGCGACGACGTGCGCATCGCTTCGCGGCGATCCTCCTCGCTGGCGGCGCGCGGCACGTCGACGCGCAGCAGGATGCGGCGCTTGGGGTCCATGGTGGTTTCGCGCAACTGCGAGGCCGGCATCTCGCCCAGGCCCTTGAAGCGGCTGATCTCGACCTTGCCGTTGCCGGTGAACACCGTGGCCATCAGCTCATCGCGATGCGCATCGTCGCGCGCGTACTCGATGCGGCCGCCGCGCGACAGCCGGTAGAGCGGCGGCTGCGAGAGATA
>CAYNOF010000218.1:0-3241 GCA_964398335.1 uncultured Rhizobiaceae bacterium | reverse complement strand
TCATCCCCGGCGACGGCGGCGCCTGGTTCCAGCCGCGCGCCGTCGGCATGTCCAACGCCATGCTGATGGCCTTCACCGGCGAGGCATTCACCGGCGAGCAGGCCGTCGAGATGGGCCTCGCCTCCAAGGTCGTCGACGACGACAAGCTGATGGACGAGGCGATGGCGCTGGCCAGGCGCATCGCGGTCAATCCCGCCTACGGCCTGCGCATGGCCAAGCGGCTGCTGCGCGAGGGCGAGCGTACGGGGCTGCACACCCTGCTCGACATGTCGGCGTCGATGCAGGCCATCGCGCACCAGAGCGAGGACCACAAAGAGGCGGTCAACGCCTTCGTCGAGAAGCGCAAGCCCGTGTTCAAGAACAAGTAGGCCGGACATGGCGCGCGGTCGCATCCCGCCCTTCGTGGAAAGCCTCGAGGACGACGACCACGAGGCGATCATCGCCGCCAATCGCGCCTTCTACGCCGCCTTCAGCCGCCGGGATTTCGAGGCGCTCGCCGAGATGTGGGCGGTTTCGGTGCCGGTGGCCTGCGTGCATCCCGGCCAGCCGGCGCTGCTCGACCGCGAGAGCGTGCTGCGCTCCTGGCACGCGATCCTGCGCAACCCCAACGCGCCCAAGGCCGGCGTGTCCGACGAGTTCGTGATCGTGCGCCATGGCCTGGCGATCGTGATCTGCCGCGAGATCCTGCCGGCCGGCCAGCTGATCGCCACCAACGGCTTCGTGCGCGAAGGCGAGGTCTGGAAGATCGTGCACCATCACGCTGCGCCCGCGCCGCCGGCACCGACCCCGCCCCCGCCCGAGCGACGCGACCGGCGCAAGCTGCACTGAGCCACGACGATGCGCGGTCTGCTGCCGCTGATCCTGCTCTGCCTGTCCGGCGTCGTCGTCCCGACGGCATCGGCGCAGACGCCGTACGAAAAGGCCTACCAGCGCTGCCTGCGCACCCCGGACTTCGATCCCGGGATGACGACGCTGTGCAGCGTCGTCATCGACGATCCGCGAACCTCGCCCGTCGACCGCGCCATGGCGCTCAACAATCGCGCGGCGATGGCCGGGGACGACGCGCAGGCGATGCGCGATCTCGACCAGGCCATTCGACTGGCGCCCAGGCTGGCCAAGCTCTTCAACAACCGCGGCATGCGCAACAGCTATCCCGAGCCGGCGAAGGCGCTGCCCGATTACGACGAGGCGCTTCGCCTCGATCCCGCCTACGCCGTCGCATGGAACAATCGCGGCGAGGCGTACCTGGAATTGAAGCGCTACGACGATGCGATCCGCGACTTCAGCGAGGCCATCCGGCTGGCGCCGCGCTACGTGCACCCGATGTACAACCCGTACGAATTCCGGGCACGGGCGAAGGAGGCGAAAGGCGACCAAAAGGGCGCCGATGCCGATCGCGCGCTGTACTTTCCGATCATGGCGCGCGCAAGCCAGGGCGGCGGCGATATTCGCGGCCCCAACGCCAGCGGCCCGCGCGCCTGGGAGCCGTTCATCACGAAGTAGCCGTCAGCCCGCCTTCTCCGCCAGCGGTCCGTCGCGGCGGATCACGTCCTTGAGCTTCGCATAGGGAATCGCGACCAGGCGGGCCGCACTGCTGGTGGCGCCCTCCTCGTTGAGGCGGAAGACGATCTCGACGCCCTCGCGCCCGAACAGCCAGCGATTGGCCTGCGACAGCATCTCGACCAGCCGCGTCTCGCTCGGCGTGCCGATCGCGTTGCGCCGCATCTCCTCGACGCAGAGCGCCGGCACGACCTGCCGCCAGCCATCGGTGAAGACGTCGTCGATGCCGAGCGCCTTGCCGGCCGCGACGTCGACCAGCATGCCCAGGCTGATGTTGTGCGGCGCCACCGAGTCGAGTTGCGCGTAGTCGCTCGACAGCACGGCCGCCACGCTGCGCGTCGGAAAGCGCAGATCGTGGCGCACCTCGATCCGCCACGGGCCGGGATAGCTGTCGCCGGGCCTCGGGAACGGTCCGACGCCGACTCGTTCGTTCGCCGACCGTTCGATCTGCTCGTTCAGCGCCTTGCTGTCGACGCCGGGCCGATCGAATCGCGGGTAGCTGGCGAACAGCCGATAGGTGCTGCGCGCGGCCAGCCCGGCCTTGAGCAGAAGCTGCTCGGATATGAAGGGGTAGTCGCCGCCGGATGGCATCGCCAGGAGTCGCCCGGTGCGCGCCGACATGCGTTCCGCCAGGCACCCCGCAACCTGGGTATCGGCACGCAAGGTCGTGAAGCGGCGAATCGATTCGACGCACAGCGACTGGTTGCTGCGCATCCATCGCTCCTGGTCGGCGATCAGGTGATCGCGCGCCGGACCCGACAGCGAATGCAGCAGCCCCTCATAGGCGACGTTCACGGAGCCGCGGGCGGTCATCAGATCGGCGCTGCGGCACGTCGCGCGATCGATGTCGGAGTCCGGCTGCTGGCAATTGAGCGTCTGAGCCCGTGCCGTCGCCGTCAGCGACAGCAGGAACAGGGCAATGGCGACAAATCGAGTCACCGCTTCCAGGCGACGAGTCGGCGCACGGCTTCCTCCATCTCGGCGGTCGAGCCAGCGAACGAGATCCGCAACGTACCACGACCGCGCTGCGGATCGAAGTCCACTCCCGGCGTCGTCGCCACGCCGGCCTCGCGCAGCATGCGGCGGCAGAAATCGACGCTGTCGTTGGTCAGGTGCGAGATATCGGCATAAGTATAGAATGCGCCGGTAGCGACCGTAAGGCGGTCGAGGCCGGCTTTCGGCAGCCCCGCCATCAACAGATCGCGATTGGCGCGGTAGCGCCGTACGTGACCTTCGAGCTCGTCCGTGCACTCGAAGGCGCCCAGCGCCGCGTATTGCGAGATGGTCGGCGTCGAGATCATCAGGTTCTGCGCCAGCCGCTCGATCGGCCGCACCAAGGCCTGAGGCACCACCAGCCAGCCGACGCGCCAACCGGTCATCGAGAAGTACTTGGAGAAGCTGTTGACGACGATGGCGTCGTCGCCGATTTCCAGCGCCGTGGTCGCGCGCTCGCCAAAGGTCAGGCCGTGATAGATCTCGTCCGAGATCAGGGTCAGGCCGTGCGCGCGGCAATGGCCGTGGAGCGCCGCGAGCTCGGCGCGCGTCACCATCGTGCCGGTGGGATTGGACGGGCTGGCGACGATGACGCCGTTGAGCGCGCCCGCCTTCTCCAGTTGCGCAACGGTCGGCTGATAGCGCTCCGCCGCGGTGGTGACGAGATCGACCGGCGCGAGGCCGAGCG
>CAYNOF010000217.1:0-4479 GCA_964398335.1 uncultured Rhizobiaceae bacterium | reverse complement strand
GTCGCAGGCCAGCATGACGCCGATGCCGCCACCCACCGCGGCGCCCTGCACGCCGGCGATCGAGGGCTTGGGCAGGTCGTAGATAGCCTGCACGACGCGGGTCATCGCCAGCGCGCCGTCCTTGTTCTGCTGCGGCGTCTGGCCGGGCCAGGTCAGCACCCAGTTGAAGTCGCCGCCGGCGGAGAAGGACGGGCCGTTGGCGGCGATCACCACGACGCGCACGCTCGCATCGCGGGCAACGCCGTCGAGGACCGACAGGAACGCCTCGCAGGTCGGCAGGTCGAAAGAGTTGTGCGCCCGCACCCGGTTGAGCGTGACGGTAGCGACCTGATCGGCGATCGACAGCAGGATGGAGTCGGACATCGATCGCTCCATCACATCCGGAACACGCCCCATTTCGGCTCGGCGATCGGCGCGTTCATCGCCGCCGACAGGCCCAGCCCCAGCGCCATGCGGGTGTCGAGCGGATCGAGGATGCCGTCGTCCCACAGGCGCGCCGAGGCGAAGTACGGATGCGACTCGTCCTCGAGCTGCTGGCGGATCGGCGCCTTGAAGGCGGCCTCCTCCTCCGGGCTCCAGGCGCCGCCTTTGGCCTCGATGTTGTCGCGCCGCACGGTGGCCAGCACCGAGGCGGCCTGCTCGCCGCCCATGACGGAGATCCGGCCGGAGGGCCACATCCACAGGAAGCGCGGGCCGTAGGCGCGGCCGCACATGCCGTAATTGCCGGCGCCGTAGCTGCCGCCGATGATCAGGGTGAATTTCGGCACCCGCGCCGTCGCCACCGCCGTCACCAGCTTGGCGCCGTCCTTGGCGATGCCGCCGGCCTCGTACTTCTTGCCGACCATGAAGCCGACGATATTTTGCAGGAAAAGCAATGGGATACCACGCTGTCCGCAGAGTTCGATGAAGTGCGCCGCCTTGAGCGCCGATTCGTTGAACAGGATGCCGTTATTGCCAAGGATCCCAACTGGATAGCCCATGATCCGGGCAAAGCCGGTGACGATGGTGGTGCCGTACAGCGCCTTGAACTCGTCGAGCTCGCTGCCGTCGACCAGGCGGGCAATCACCTCCCGTACGTCGTAGGGAATGCGGGTCTCGGTGGGGATTACGCCGTAGAGCTCATCCGCCGGATAAAGCGGATCGCTGGGCGCCTGGAGCGCCACCGCCGGGTTCTTGCGCCAGTTCAGGTTGGCGACGATGCGCCGGGCGATGCCCAAGGCGTGGTTGTCGTTGAGCGCGTAGTGGTCGGCGACGCCGGACTGGCGGGCATGGACGTCGGCGCCGCCCAGCTCCTCGGCGCTCACCACCTCGCCGATGGCGGCCTTCACCAGCGGCGGGCCGCCCAGGAAGATCGTGCCCTGCCTGCGCACGATCACCGTCTCGTCGCTCATCGCCGGGACGTAGGCGCCGCCGGCGGTGCATGAGCCCATGACCACGGCGACCTGGGGGATGCCCAGCGCGCTCATAGTGGCCTGGTTGTAGAAGATCCGGCCGAAATGCGTCTTGTCGGGGAAGACGCCGGACTGGTTGGGCAGGTTGGCGCCGCCGGAGTCGACCAGGTACAGGCAGGGCAGACGGTTCTCCAGGGCGATTTCCTGGGCCCTCAGATGCTTGGTGACCGTCATCGGGTAATACGTGCCGCCCTGTACCGTGGCGTCGTTGCAGACGATCACGCATTCGACGCCGGACACCCGGCCGATGCCGGTGATCACCCCGGCCGATGGCGCGCGGTTGTCGTACATGCCGTGCGCGGCGAGCTGGGAGAGCTCGAGGAAGGGCGCGCCGGGATCCAGCAGCGTGCGCACCCGCTCGCGCGGCAGCAGCTTGCCGCGCTTCACGTGGCGGTCGCGCGATTCGGCGCCGCCGCCCATGCGGGCGGCCTCGACCTTGGCCCGGAGGTCGGCGACCTGGGCCAGCATGGCCTCGCGATTGGCCTTGTACGACGCCGAACGGACGTCGATTTGCGAGCGCAGGACAGACATCGGAGGGACCCGGGCGATGGACGAACCGGGCCGGAAACTAGCCCGCCGTTCGGCTGCGACCAAGCAGCCTCTGGGTCGTTCTACTTTCACGAGTCTGAAGATTCATCACTGGACACGCAGTATTCGTCAAAGGATCGTTTGCGGGGGCTTTTGCGGCGCTCTAACGACCCACAAAAAAATTGGGTTCAGAATGAACCGTTCCGAAATCGCGGCGTGTGTGGATATCCTCGAGGGGCCTGTGGAGAACCCGAATCTGTTCACTCTTCAGGCTGACCGGCGCCTGATTCTCCTTCGGTTTTCCCGCGTTTGCGGGTGCGCTTGGCGTATTCGCCGAGCTTGCGGTTCACCTTGCTCTGGGGAATGACGACCGTCTCGCGGTAGTCCTGCCAGTCCTTCTCGGTCAGCTCGTCGAGGCTGCCGACGGTCTCGAAGGCATTGAACACCTTGTCCGAGAACAGCCAGCGCGGCAGCGGCTGGGCCTGGAACAGCGGCAATTCGCGCTTCACGAGGATCGGCACGCCGGTGCGGCGCAGCCGGATATTGACGAAAAGCGGGCCGAACCAGCGGTCCGTCTCGACCACGCCCTCGAAATTCTCCCACCCGCCGGGCTGCGGCAGGTTGGCGACGGGGCGAATCAGCAGGTTCCAGCCCGGCGCGGTGCGGCCCACCCAGCCGCTCCAGATGTTGACGATGCCGGGCTCCGGCATGGCGCCCAGGAAGGGCACCGCGTAGCCCTTGCAATCGGCCGGTGCCTTCTCGTCGAAGTGCTTGGCGAAATTGGGGAAATGCTGGCGCGACAGAGGCTTCCACTCGGGCTGCCCGGCGTGGCTCCAGAGCACGTCGGAGCCGTCCCAGAGCAGGCCGAAATCCATCGGCGGGAAGAAATACCAGCCGAACGACGAGGCCGTGCGGATCGGCTCGCAGTAGCGGAAGGCGCGCGTCGGGAACGTGCCGCCGGCCGAGGCATCGGCTCGGATCGGCTTTCGGGCGGTGGGAATGAAGCGATAGAAGGTGATCAGCTTCTCGGGAATCGCCGGTTTTTCGCTCACCATCGCCCCACCTCAACGCCGGATCCAAACGAGAAAAGGCGAGTCAGCCTTCCGGCTGCCCTCGCCCTAACCCTACCACTTGGCGGTGTGAAGGAAACCAGCGATGCGCCTGCATCTACACGCAGTGGCGCATCACCTCAGCTTCACACCACCAGATGTATCAGATGAACAGCGGCGACATGCCGCCCATCTCGACCGCGACGGTCTCGCCGAACAGCGGCGACATGCCACCCATCTCGACCTCGACGGCCTCGCCGAACAGCGGCGACATGCCGCCCATCTCGACCTCGACAGTCTCGCCGAACAGCGGCGACATGCCGCCCATCTCGACTTCGACTTCCTCGATAAACAGCGGCGACATGCCGCCCATCATCACAGCGATCATCGGACTCTCCTCATCGGTTCGGTGCCTGAAGAAGGCTTGTCCACACACCCCCCGGCGTATGGGACCTCTTCGCCCGAACCCACTTTCCCTCAGTGGTGTATTTTCATCGTCAAAACGCCCTTCCGGTTCCGTCAAAGCATCGTCAATGCGTCATTCTTCCGGGACGCCGGCCTTTCGCAGGCCCTCGAGGTACCGATTCAGGTCCTCTTCCCGCTCCAGCGGGTAGTTCTTCCTGTAGAAGGAAATGGTCACCTGGCTCACCTGCGTGCGCAGGCGCTCGACATAGGGTTTGGCCTCCTCGGGGCGACCCAGATGGCCGAAGGCGACAATCAGCGGCTGCAGGACCGCGGCGAAATTCGGCCGGTCGACCAGGATCGGCTGGGCCGCGGTGATCACTTCCTCGTAGCGCTGGGCGACTGCCAGGGAGATGACGTTCACCGTCTCCCAGAAGTACACGAAGGGGTCGAACGGACACAGCCGGCGGTAGCGTTCCAGGCGCTCGAACGCCTCGTCCGGACGCCCGCGATAGCTGCACAGCAGCGCGCCGAAGGCCCAGCCCCAGCCGAAATTCGGGTTGATCGCCAGCGACCGGTTGTGCAACCGCTCGGCCGCCTCGTAATTGCGGTGGACGAAGACCTCGACGTGGCCGGCGAAGGACAGCGCCATGGCATCGTCGGGATCGCACTCGACCGCCAGCCGCGCATGGCGCTCGGCGCCTTCGATCGCCGCCTGCTTGTCCTTGGCCCAGCCCTCGCCGATCTCGAAGACGTGCATGAAGGCCATCCAGGCATGCGCACGCGCATACTCCGGATCCAGCACCAGGGCGCGACGCAGGAACTCGCCGGCCATGCGGAACGATTCGCCGTTGGCCTGGTAGAGCAGTGGCACCGCGCGCAGGACGTTATCGTAGGCGTTGCGGTTCTCCGGCGGCCGCCGGCGCGCACGGTCGATCTCGGCCTGCAGCAACTTGGGGTCGAGCTGGCCGACGATCTCGCGCACGATCTCGTTCTCGAGCTCGAAGACCTCGGCGAACGAGGCGACGCGCATGTCTGACCACACGGTG
>CAYNOF010000216.1:0-9463 GCA_964398335.1 uncultured Rhizobiaceae bacterium | reverse complement strand
GACCTTCTCGAAGTAGCCCAGCGCCTTCAGGCGCTGCTGCGAGCGGCGCAGCTTGGCGGCGTTGAAGGCGTCGCCCTCGGCCAGGCGGAACTCGCGGCGGATCACCTTGTCGAGCGTGCGCACGTTGCCGGCGATGTTGATGCGCTCGACATAGACGCGCGGGCCTTCCTGCACGTCGAAGGTGATGTCGATCGTCTTGGTGTCCTTGTTGCGCTTGATGTTGGGGCGCACGTCGACGAAGGCGTAGCCCAGCGTGCCGACCGCCTCGGTGATGGCGTTGACCGTGGCCTCGACCTCGTCGGCGTTGTACCAGTCGCCCTCGCGCGAGACGATCATCGCCTTCAGCGTGTTGACGTCGAGCGCCTCGAAGCGCGAATTGACCTCGAGCTTGCCGAACTTGTAGCGGTCGCCCTCGTTGATGGTGAAGGTGACGAAGAAATGCTCCTTGTTCGGCGTCAGCTCGGCGACCGAGGAGACGACGCGGAAATCGGCATAGCCCTCCGACAGGTAATACTTGCGCAGCATCTCCTTGTCGAAGTTGATGCGGTCGGGATCGTAGCGGTCGTCCGAGGTCAGGAAGCGGTACCACGCCGTCTCGACCGAGCGGATCTGCTCGCGCAGCCTGCCGTCGCTGAAGTTCTCGTTGCCGATGAAGCTGATGCGGCTGATGGTCGTGATGCTGCCTTCGAAGATCTCGAACACCAGATCGACGCGGTTCTGGTCGAGCTTGATGATCTTGGGCTCGATCGCGGCGTTGAAGCGCCCGCCGCGACGATAGACCTCGAGCATGCGCCGTACGTCGGACTGCACCTTGGCGCGGGTGAAGACGGTGCGCGGCTTGGACGCGATCTCCTGGCGCAGCGTGTCGTCCTCGACCCGCCGGTTGCCCTCGAACTGCACGCGGTTGATGATCGGGTTCTCGACCACCTTGACCACCAGGGTGGCGCCGTCGCGCTGGAAGGTGACGTCGGCGAACAGGCCGGTCTGGAACAGCGCCTTGAGCGATTTGTCGGCCTCGCCCGGATCGAAGGGCTGGCCCTCGCGCACCGAGATGTAGGAGCGGATGGTGTCGGGCTCGACGCGGCTGTTGCCGGTGATCTGGACGGTCGTGATGACCGGCCCGCGCTGGGCCAGGGCCGGCGCCGACACCGTCGAGATGCCGGCCAGCAGGATCGCCAGGGCGAGGAGGCTTCGCAGGACGCGGATCAACAAACAGACTCCCTGGTCCGATACCCACCGAGGCGCCGAGGCGGCCCCTGTTTAGACTACGCCGAAGCCTACCACCACCCCTGAAATATCAGGACCTTAGAGGGTCAGCAAACGCGTGATGATCAGCACGATATCGTTGTAGGTGGCGAATATCATCAGGCCGCCCATGGCCGCCAGCCCGATCCGGAAGCCGATCTCCTGGGTACGCTCGCTGAGCGGCCGTCCGCGGATCCACTCGATGGCGTAGAACAGCAGGTGGCCGCCCTCGAGCATCGGCACCGGCAGCAGGTTGAACACGCCCAGGGTCACTGACAGGCCGATGACGAAATAGAGGATCGCGCCCCAGCCGATCTGCGCCACCTCGCCGGCGGTCTTGGCGATGCGTACCGGGCCGCCGATCTCGTTGGCCGGGCGCAGGCCCAGCACGATCTGCTTGAGCACCGTGTAGATGGTGCCCGACATGTGCCAGACCTCGACCACCGACTGGCCGGCGGCCTCGACCGGGTCGAAGCGCTTGACCTGCGAGGCCAGCGGGCTGGAGAAGCCCAGCCGTCCCTCGGTGCGGCTCGTGCCGTCGGGCTGGCGGATCTCCTCGGCCACCGGCAGGGCCGTCAGCTCGATCGTCTCGCCGTTGCGCTCGATGCGCATCTTGGTCGGCTTGCCGGCGCGCTGGCGAATGATCGCCGGAATATCCATGAAGTATTCGATGCGCGTGCCCTCGACCTCGAGGATGCGATCGCCGCTGTGCAGGCCCGCCTGCTCCGCCGCGCTGCCCGGGAAGACCCGGCCGACGACCGGCAGCGCCTGGACGCTGTCGACGCCGAGATCGCCCATGCGATGCTCGTTCTTGAAGCGATCGACCAGCAGGCGCGGCGCCGGCGTGATCGAGCGGTGATAGCTCTTGCCCTCGCGGGTGAAGACGATGGAGATCGGCACGCCGGGATAGAGCTGCGCCGTGGAGACGATGTCCTCGAAGCTGTCGACGCCGCGGCCGGCGATCTCGGTCACCACGTCGCCGGTGCGCAGGCCGGCCACCGCGGCGGGGCCGGCGCCGGCCGGCACGACGATCTGCGGCGGCGTGAAAGGCCGGCCGTAGGTCATCAGCAGCGCGAACATCAGCACGACGGCCAGCACGAGATTGGCGATCGGGCCGGCGGCGACGACGGCGGCGCGTACGATCAGCGGCTGGGTGTGGAAGGCGCGCTTGCGCTCCTCCTCGGTCAACTGGTTGTCGACCGCGCCGGCGCCGGTGGGATTGCTGTCGCCGAGGAACTTCACGTAGCCGCCCAGCGGCAGGATCGAGATCTTCCAGCGCGTGCCGGTCCTCGGGCTGGTCCAGCCCCACAGCTCGCGGCCGAAGCCGACGGAGAAGACCTCCGCCTTCACCCCGTTGCGCACGCCGATCCAGTAGTGGCCCCACTCATGGACGAACACCAGCAACGTCATGATCACGACGAACGTGATGACGTTGTTGGTTATGAACGCGATGAAATCCATTGGAACTGCATTCCCCCGGTTTCAGGTCCGCTGCCGGCGTGCCGCGCACAAAGCCCTGGCTTCGGTTCTGGCTTCCTCGTCGACAGCCCGCAACGCGGCGAAATCGACACAGTCGCCCGCGAGCGTCATTCGTTTTCCCAACCCGGCACGCACATCTTCCACGATGCGTGCGATATCCAGAAAACCGATCTCAGACGCAAGAAAAGAACCAACCGCTATCTCATTGGCAGCATTCATGATTGTGGTTGAAATCCCACCGGTTTGCAAGGCCTCCCGCGCCAGTCTCAGGGCGGGAAATCGTTCAATATCAGGCACTTCGAACGTCAGTGCCTGGGTCGTGCGAAAATCCAGCCGTTCCGAGGGTGTCTCGATGCGCTCCGGCCAGGCCAGCGCATGCGCGATGGGCGTGCGCATGTCGGGGGTCCCGAGCTGGGCGAGGACGGAGCCGTCACTGTAGGCGACCATCGAATGGATCACCGATTGCGGGTGGATGACGATCTCGATCCGCTCGGGGGCGACCCCGAACAGGATGTGTGCCTCGATCAGCTCGAGGCCCTTGTTCATCATGGTCGCCGAATCGATCGAAATCTTGGCGCCCATGTCCCAGTTGGGATGTTTTACCGCCTGGGCCGGGGTGGCCGCCGCCATCTCGGCCAGCGACCAGTTGCGGAACGGCCCGCCCGATGCGGTCAGGATCAGCCGCTCGACGCGATGGCGGTTGCGGTCCTCCAGGCACTGGAAGATGGCGTTGTGCTCGCTGTCGACCGGCAGCAGCGTGCCGCCGCCGCGGCGCACGGCGTCGAGCAGCAGGCGGCCGGCGCAGACCAGCGCTTCCTTGTTGGCGAGCGCGATGGTGGCGCCGCGCTCCGCCGCGACCAGGACCGGCGGCAGGCCGGCGAAGCCGACGATCGCCGCCATCACCCACTCGGCCGGCCGCGCCGCGGCCTCGCGCAGGCCTGCCGCACCGCTGGCCACGGCGATGCCGGATCCGTCCAGCGCGCGCTTGAGATCGGCGTAGCGGCGCTCGTCGGCGACCACGGCCAGCTTGGCGCGCAGCCGGCGCGCCTGCTCGGCCAGCAGGTCGACATTGCCGTTGGCGGTCAGCGCCTCGACCGCGTAGCGCTCGGGATGGCGCGCCAGCAGGTCGACGGTGCTGCAGCCGACCGAGCCGGTGGAACCTAGGATCGTGACGCGCTTCATGCGCTCCCTACCAGGGCCAGCGCGCGTCGCCGGCCAGCCGGATCGCCGCCATCGCCACCGACGCCGCCATCAGCGCGTCGATGCGATCGAGCAGACCGCCATGGCCGGGGATCAGCTGCCCGGAATCCTTGACGCCGACATGGCGCTTCTCCGCCGATTCCGCGAGGTCGCCGGCCTGCGACACAACCGAGAGCAGGCCGCCGGCGATCGCCAGCCCGATAACAGAACCGCCGGTGAAGAACCATGCGGTACAGGCGCCGACGATGATCGCGGCTGCCAGCCCGCCCAGTGAGCCCGACCAGGTCTTGTTGGGGCTGAGCCTGGGCGACAGCTTCGGCCCGCCCAGGCTGCGGCCCGCGACATAGGCGAAGATGTCGGTAGCCCAGACGGTGGCGAACAGCCAGAGCACCCCCTGCAGGCCGGTCTCGGGCTCGTGCCGCAGCGACAGCAGCGAGAGCGTCACCAGGGCGATGTAGACCACGCCCGCCAGCAGCAGTCCGGGCCGGCGCCAGCCGCCCACCAGCAGGCGCCACTCGCGCCAGGCCAGCACCACGCCGATCGCCAGCAGCAGGTCGAAGAACGGGAAGCCGCGCCAGGTCGCCAGCAGCACCAGCGGCGCCAGCACCAGCGCCGATACGATGCGCAGGATCAGGTCGCGGCGGGATCTGCGGGGCGCGGCGGTCGCGTCAGCCAGCGACGGCGCCATATCGCCGCTCCCGGCGGCTGTACTCGGCGACGGCGGCGGCGAGCTGGGCCTTGCCGAAATCCGGCCACAGCGTGTCGACGAACAGCATCTCGGCATAGGCCGACTGCCACAGCAGGAAGTTGCTGATGCGCTGCTCGCCGCTGGTGCGGATCAGCAGGTCGGGATCGGGGATCTCCGCGGTCAGCAGCTCGCGCGTCAGCGCGTTCTCGTCGATGGTCTCGGGTGCCAGGGTGCCGGCGGCGGCGCGCTCAGCGAGGCGTCGCGCCGCACGCACGATGTCGGCACGCCCGCCGTAGTTCAGCGCGATGGTGACGTTGATGCGCGCATTGGCGCGCGTGCGCGCCTCGGCCTCGCCGATCATCGTGGCGATGTCGCGCGGCAGGCCGTCGCGATCGCCGATGACGCGCAGCCGTGCGCCCTCCTTCGCCAGGGTCTCGAGCTCGCTGCGCATGTAGTGGCGCAGCAGGCCCATGAGGAAATCGACCTCGGCGGCCGGCCGCTTCCAGTTCTCGGTCGAGAAGCCGAACAGGGTGAGATAGGCGATGCCCAGCTCGCCGGCGCCGCGCACCACCTCGCGCACGGTCTCGACACCGCGGCGATGGCCCGCGGTACGCGGCAGGCCGCGCGCCTTCGCCCAGCGGCCGTTGCCATCCATGATGATGGCGACGTGGCGCGGCAGGGCGGCGGTTTCGGCGGGCGCGGTGGCGTGCTGCAGCATGCGGGGCTCGATCGGTCGGCGGCGTCAGCCGTCAGACCGTCATGATCTCCTTCTCCTTGGAGGCCAGGACATCGTCGACCAGCTTGACGTGGCGGTCGGTCATCTTCTGCATGTCGTCGTTGAGCTTGCGATGCTCGTCCTGCGAGATCTGGTGATCCTTCTCGGCCTTCTTCAGGATCTCCATGCCGTCGCGCCGCACGTTGCGCACCGCGACCTTGGCCTGCTCGGCGTATTTGTGCGCCACCTTGCTGAGCTCCTTGCGGCGCTCCTCGTTGAGTTCGGGGATCGGGATGCGCACCAGCGAGCCGTCGGGCAGCGGGTTCAGGCCCAGCCCGGCCTCGCGGATCGCCTTGGCCACCGCGGCCACCATGCCCTTGTCCCAGACCGTGACCGAGAGCATGCGCGGCTCGGGCGCGCTCACCGTGCCGACCTGGTTCAGCGGCATGCGCTGGCCATAGGCCTCGACCATGACCGGGTCGAGCAAGGTGGTCGACGCGCGGCCGGTGCGCAGACCGGCGAACTCCTTCTTCAGCGATTCGAGCGCGCCATCCATGCGCTTCTCGAAGTCCTTCAAGTTTGGCGCAACCATGGTCACACCTCGTCCGTGATGATGGTGAAGGTGCCTTCACCGCGCATAACCTGCGCGAAGGCGCCCGGCGTGTGAAGATCGAAAACGAGGATCGGGATGGCGTTCTCGCGCGACAGCGAAATCGCCGAGGCGTCCATCACCTGCAGGTCCTGCGACAGCACGTCGAGGTAGGTCAGCCGGTCGTAGCGCCTGGCGTTGGGGTCCTTGCGCGGATCGGCCGAGTAGACGCCGTCGACCTGGGTGGCCTTGAGCATCGCGTCGGCGCCCATCTCGGCGGCGCGCAGGGCGGCGGCGGTGTCGGTGGTGAAGAACGGGTTGCCGGTGCCGGCGGCGAAGATCACCACCCGGCCCTTCTCCATGTGGCGCACGGCGCGGCGGCGGATATAGGGCTCGCACACGGTGGTCATCGGGATGGCGGACACGACGCGGGTGTGCAGGCCGATCTTCTCCAGCGCGTTCTGCAGCGCCAGGGCGTTAATGACCGTGGCCAGCATGCCCATGTAGTCGGCGCTGGCGCGCTCCATGCCGGCGGCCGCGCCCGAGATCCCGCGGTAGATGTTGCCGCCGCCGATGACGATGCAGACCTGCACGCCCATGTCGTGCACGGTGCGCACTTCCTGGGCGATGTCGGCGAGCTGCCTGGGGTCGAGGCCGTACTCGCGCTCGCCCATCAGCCCCTCGCCGGACAGCTTCAGCAGGACGCGGCGATAGAGGGGCTTGGCGGACATTCTTCGGCCTCTTGCGGGGGCTGGAGGATAGTACACCCTCCTACCCCTCGCGCACGGTATTTTGTGTGCAAATCCCGTGACTATTACTAGGCCTTGAGCTGTGCGGCGACCTCGGCGGCGAAGTCGCTTTCCTTCTTCTCGATGCCCTCGCCGAGCGCGAAGCGGGCGATGCCGGCGACCTTGATCGGCGCGCCGGCCTCCTTGCCGGCGGCGTCGACCGCCTTGGCGACCTTGGTCTCGCCGTCGATGACGAAGGTCTGCTCGAGCAGCACGACGTCCTGGTAGAACTTGCGCAGGCGGCCCTCGACCATCTTGGCGACGATCTCCGGCGTCTTGCCCGAGCCGGCGGCCTGCTCGGAGAGCACCGCGCGCTCGCGCTCGACCGCGGCCGGATCGAGCTCGGCGACCGAGACGGACTGCGGGTTGGTCGCCGCCACGTGCATGGCGAGCTGCTTGCCGAAGGCCGCCAGCTTGGCCGGATCGCCGGCCGATTCCAGCGCCACCAGCACGCCGATCTTGCCCAGGGTGGGCGTCACCGGGGTGTGCACATAGCTCGCCACCACGCCCTTGCCGACGCTGAGCTTCTTGGCGCGGCGCAGCGACATGTTCTCGCCGATGGTGGCGATCAGCTGGGTGAGCTCAGCCTGCACTTCGGCCGACATCTTTGCGACATCGCCGCCGGCCGAGAGCGCCAGCTTGCTGGTGCGGTCGACGAACTTCTGGAAGGTCTCGTTGCGGCCGACGAAGTCGGTCTCGGCATTGACCTCGACCACGGCGCCCTCGGTGCCGTTCGAGACGACGCCGACCAGCCCTTCGGCTGCGACGCGGCCGGCCTTCTTGGCGGCGGCCGACAGGCCCTTCTTGCGCAGCCAGTCGACGGCGCCCTCGACGTCGCCGCCGGTCTCGGTCAGCGCCTTCTTGCAGTCCATCATGCCGGCGCCGGATTTCTCGCGCAGTTCCTTGACCAGGGCAGCGGTGATCTCAGCCATAGCGGTCTCCATCATACGGGTCGGCCGGTCGCGAGACCGGCCGAAGCAGTGCAAACGGTCGGGCGGCGCCGCTTATTCGGCGGGCGGCGCGGCCTCTTCGCCGGTGGCGCCTTCGGCGGCGCCCCCTTCGGCTCCCGGCATGTCCGGCAGCTCCTCGGCGTTGGGCTCGGCGGCCTCGCCCAGGTCGCCGCCGGCGGCACGGATCTCCTCGCGGATGCCGTCGAGCACGGCGGAGGAGACCAGGTCGCAGTACAGCGAGATGGCGCGGATCGCGTCATCGTTGCCCGGCACCGGGTAGTTGATCCCGTCGGGATCGGAGTTGCTGTCGAGGATGGCGACGATCGGGATGCCGCGCTTCTGGGCTTCCTTGACCGCGATCTGCTCCTTGTTGGTGTCGATCACCACCAGCAGGTCGGGCAGGCCGCCCATCTCCTTGATGCCGCCCAGGGCGCGCTCGAGCTTCTCGCGCTCGCGCGTCAGGTCGAGCGTCTCCTTCTTGGTCAGGCCCTGCACCTCGCCCTGCGCCAGCTTGTCGTCGAGCTCGCGCAGCCGCTTGATCGAGGCCGAGATGGTCTGCCAGTTGGTCATCATGCCACCGAGCCAGCGGTGGTTGACGTAGTACTGGCCGCAGCGCTTGGCCGCCTCGGCGACCCGCTCGGCGGCGGCCGGCTTGGTGCCGACGAACAGGATGCGCCCGCCGGCGGCGACGGTGTCGCGCACGACCTTCAGCGCCTGCTCGAGCAGCGGCACGGTCTGGGTGAGATCGATGATGTGCACCCCGTTGCGCACCCCGAACAGGTACGGCTTCATGGCGGGGTTCCAGCGGCGCGTGTGGTGGCCGAAATGCACGCCAGCTTCGAGCAGCTGACGCATGGTGAACGTCGGCATCGACATGTCTATACCCTTCTCCGGTTCAGCCTCCGCGGGGGTTGTCCTGGTGGACACCGGAACGGGCGGCGGGATGTCTCCCCGACGTCCGCGATCCCCGCGTGCGAGATGGCGGGGTTTCTAGCGGCGGATCAGCCTATTGGCAAGGGCGCCGGGCTGCGGCATTCGTTCCGGATTCCGGAACCGGGAGACGAGATGGCGGAGGAGCATACCGGCGGCTGCGTCTGTGGCGCCGTGCGCTACAGGACCAAGGGCGCCCCGCTGCGGGTCACCATCTGCCACTGCCTGTGGTGCCAGCGGCGTACAGGCACCGCCTTCGGCACCGAGGTGGTGTTCAACGACGCCGACGTCGAATTCTCCGGTTCGGCCCCTGCCCGCTACCGCCACATCTCCGACGAGTCCGGCCGCTGGCTCGATGTCGAGTTCTGCCCGAGGTGCGGCAGCAACCTCGGCTTCACCCTGGAGGCGGCACCGGGCATACGCGGTGTGCCCGCTGGCACCTTCGACGATACGAGCTTCCTCAGCCCGGAGCGCCAGACCACCCGTCAGGTCTTCACCCGCTCGCGTCGGTCGTGGGCGGACGTGACGCCGCTGGTCGAGACCTACGAGATGCATTTCCGCAAGTAGCCTCAGGCAGCCGCCGCCTCGATCGCCTCCGCCAGCTTCAGCAAGGTCAGCGGCGCGCTGCCCTCGGCTTTGTTGTTGGCGATGATGAAGGCAGGCTGGTCGTTGGCGAGCGCGGCACGCACCAGGGCGGCCAGCAGGCGCCGCGTGTCGGGATCTTCGTCGACCAGGCGGTTGAACGGGAAGTAATGCTCCTTGGCTTCCTCGTATTTCAGGCCGGGCTTGAGATTCCAGCGCACGATCAGTGGGCCCGAAGGCGTGAAGTCGCCTTCCGGGCAGTTGTCGAGCACGCGCAGCGCGTTCGCCTGACGCTCG
>CAYNOF010000215.1:0-1484 GCA_964398335.1 uncultured Rhizobiaceae bacterium | reverse complement strand
TAGAGGTGCCAGGGCCGGTTGTAGTTGGGGCCCGCGGCGTAGGCGATGCCCCAATGCGCCATGGCGCAGGCGGGATCCTGCTCGAGTGCCTTGCCGAAGCACTTGATCGCCTCGGCGTGGTTGAAGCCGAACAGCCAGTTCAGGCCGCGGTCGAACCAGATCTGCGCCTGGGGCGATGTCGTCGTGACCCGCCGCGAATAGCTGCCGAGATCGTAGTAGTCGTCCATGTCGTTCTCCCCCGGATGAGCACGATGCAACGGCGGACTGAACGCGTACCGGGCGCCTTTATACGCCGTTGCGCGGCGGCCGTCGTGACCGGATCGCGCCGCCGCCGCCCGACGGGCGATGCCAGCCATGCGCCGGAGCGCTTCATCGGCGGCCCGGCTCGTGGGAGGCTGCGCGCGTCAGGGAAGGAAACACGCATGCGCATCGTCGACGCCCAGATCCACACCTGGGGCACCGGACTGCCCAGCAACATGTCGCATCGCCAGGTGACGCACTACACGCCGCAGGAGGCGATCGCCGAGATGGATGCCGGCGGCATCGATGCCGCGATCATCCATCCGCCGGGCTGGGATCCCGACAGCCACGCGATGGCGTTCAAGGCGGTGAAGGACTATCCCGGCCGATTTGCCGTCATGGGCTCGCTGCCGCTCGACAAGCCGCAGGAATCGCAGCCGAAGATCGCGCGCTGGCGCGAGCAGCCGGGCATGCTGGGCCTGCGCTGGACCTTCCTGCACGAGCCGGCGCGGCAGTGGCTGGCCGACGGCACGCTCGACTGGCTGTGGTCGGAAGCCGAGAAGGCCCGGGTGCCCGTCGCCATGCTGTGCACCGATTCGCTCGCCGATGTCGGGCGCATCGCCGGGCGCTTTCCCGGCCTGAAGATCACCATCGACCATCTCGGCGGCCGCGGCGGCATGACCACCCTGAAGGACCACGCGGCGATGGCGCACATGCCGCAATTGCTGGCGCTGGCGAAGCACCCCAACATCGCGGTCAAGGCCACCGGCGCGCCGGGCTACTCGGCCGAGCCCTATCCGTTCCCGATCATGCAGGGCTACCTCAGGCAGATCTTCGACGCCTTCGGACCGCAGCGCATGTTCTGGGGCACCGACATCACCAAGATGCCGTGCCCGTGGCGGCAATGCGTGACCATGCTGAGCGACGTGCCGTGGCTCGATGACGACGACAAGCGCCTGATCTTCGGCGACGCGATCTGCGCGTGGTGGGGCTGGCGGTAGATGTGAGCATGACCCGGGCAGGTTGAACCTCTGCAATCATCCCGCGCGCGGCGAGGGCTGACGGGAGCCCCTCACAGCTTGCCGACGAGCGCATGCGCGATCTTGGCGATCTCCTTGAGCTCGAGCTCCGGCACGATGAGGATCAGCGTGCCAACGCGCGTCATGTCGTCGGACACCTTTTGCATCGCCGCCAGTGCCGTGGCGAAGGTTATGCCCACCGCCGAGAAGATGCCGGCAAGAACC
>CAYNOF010000214.1:0-2755 GCA_964398335.1 uncultured Rhizobiaceae bacterium | reverse complement strand
AGGTCCAGGCCGGCATCAGCAGCAGCATGGCGTCGGACGAGCCCGGGCCGGTCGGCGCCTTGATCGGGTGATGGTGGCGCACCGGCATCTCGCAGCCGATGCGGAACAGGGCTTCGAGGCGATCGACCAGGGCAACGTCGTCGAGCGCGGCGTCGACCGCCGCGGCATCGAGAAAGCGCATCAGCGCGCCCTCGTGATCGGCACCACCGAATCGGGGTCGACCAGCGCCTGCTGGCGCGCCAGCGCGCGGCTGTCGGCCGGCCGGGGCGGCTCGGTCGTTTCGGAGCGGGCCGTGTAGGTGGCGAGCTCGCCCTTCAGCCGGCTGACCTCGCGCTCCAGGCGCTCGATCTCGGCGCCGCGATGGCGCGCCTGGGTGCGGTGCCGGCGGTTGGAGAACCAGCCCATCGTCAGGCCGACCAGCACGCCGACCAGCAGCAGGAACACGACCATGAGGAAAAGCGGCGCCACCAGCTTTTCGCGCAGCGGCCACAGGCCGAGCTCGACGGGCTCGCGGTTGCTGACCGCGACCAGCACGCCCAGCGCCAGGAACAGCCCAAGAAGAATGCGCGACAGCGTCTTCATCGATCCACCCTACGCGAGGCACCGCCCCGGCGACAACGCCAACACTGACTACATCATCCCCGGCGCACCGAGATCGCTACCGTCGACCATGCGGCTGTAACGATAGGGATGCGGATCGACGATCGGCGGATCGCCCGCGACGATATCCGCCGCCAGCCGGCCCGCGCCGGGGCCGATGCCGAAGCCATGGCCGGTGAAGCCGGTGGAGAGATAGAGGTTGGGCAGCGTATCGACGGCGGAGATCACCGGGATGCCGTCGGGTGTGGAGTCGATCAGGCCGCCCCAGGCATGCGCGACCTCGAGGCCCTTCAGCACGGGATAGTGCTCGGCGAGCCTGGTCAGGCCTTCGTTCACCAGCTTCGGGTCGGCGCCGGGATCGAGCGTGCGATGTCGTTCGAACGGCGAGACGCGATCGAAGTCCCAGCGGGCGAACGATTCCGGCCCGTCGAAGAACGAGCGGCCGATGCCCATCGTGACGCCGGCCCAGCGCTTCTTCAGGGTCGGCCAGAACTGGCGTGCGTAGAGCAGGCCCTGGGGCGAGAGCTCGACGAGGCCGCGGCCGCCCAGCCCGACCGTGTAGCCGCCATCGAGCCGGCGGCGGATCGTGACGTCGGGCATCGACAGGCCACCGTCGGTGACCTGCGGCGCGGCCCTGGTGAAGAACGAGGTCGAGCGCACGCCGGCCTGCGGCAGGCGCAGCCCGTGGCGCCGACAGAAGAGCGAGCTCCAGGCGCCGCCGGCACACAGCACCTTCTGGGCGCGGATACGGCCGCGTTCGGTGATCACCCCCGTGACTTTCCCGGCCTCGATGTCGAGGCCGCGTGCGGCGCAGTTCTGGTGGATGGTGGCGCCATGCGCGCGGGCGGCTTCGGCGAGCGCAGGCCCCGCGAGCGCCGGCTCGGCCCGGCCGTCGGTCGGCGAGTGGATGCCGCCAATCCAGTCACCGGTGCTGCCCGGCGTCATCGCCTTGGCCTCGTCCGGCGTCAGGATACGGCTGTGCATCTGGTATTCGCGGGCCGCCAGCGTCCACCGTTCCCACTGTGCGAAATCGTCCGGACGCGTCGTGACGTAGAGCAGACCCGTGCGGCGGAAGCCGGTCTCGGCGCCGAGCTCGCGGTTGAGCTCGCCCCAGATCTCCAGGCTCTTCATGGCGAGCGGCAGTTCGCGCAGGTCGCGGTGCTGCTGGCGGCACCAGCCCCAGTTCCGGCTCGTCTGCTCGCCGCCGACCAACCCCTTGTCGACCAGCGCGACCGAATGGCCTTTCCTGGCGAGGAAGTAAGCCGCGGCGCTGCCAGCCATGCCGGCGCCGATCACGACGACGTCGACCGATCGGGGCAGCGTGTCGTCACTGACAACGGGTTGGACAGGTACGGGCATCGGGCCTCAGCCGGTTGGTCATGGATTGATCGGCTCACTGGCTCCTAGTGCCCTGAAATGAAACGGCCCGCCGAGGCGGGCCATTGTCGCATCCGGGCGCTTCGCGCCTCAGTCCACCGATTTGCGCGGCGCCTGGGCGCCGGCACCCGAGGCGCCGCCGTTGCCGCCCTGCACGCTCTTGTTCAGCCGGTCGCGCAGATCCTTGCCGGTCTTGAAATACGGCACGCGCTTCTGCGACACGGCGACGGTCTCGCCGGTGCGCGGGTTGCGGCCGGTGCGCGATTCGCGCTGCTTCACTGAAAATGCGCCGAAGCCGCGCAGCTCGACTCGATCGCCGCGCGCCAAGGCCACGGCGATTTCGTCGAAGATCGTCGCGACGATGCGCTCGACGTCCCGCTGGTACAAATGCGGGTTGAGCGCTGCCAGCTTGGCGATCAGCTCCGACTTGGTCATGCGGCGAGGATCGGTTCCGTTCGGTGGACAATTCAACAGGTTGTCGCAGTATGCCGACGCAATCCCCCAGCGTCAACCCTAAGTCATTTGGAACATTGGCGTTTTTGCCGCTCGCTCGCTGCAGGCCCCGGAAACGAAAACCGGCCCGTCCTGGTGGACGGGCCGGCGATCAGTGTCGAATGGCGAGCAATCAGCGCAGGGCTTACTTGCTCTCGTCGCCTTCGGCCGGCTTGCGCGAGCGGTTGAGCGCGGCGCCGAGGTTGTCGCCGAGGCTGGCGCAGGAGTCGGACGAGCCGTAATCTGCCATCGCCTGCTTCTCCTCGTCGGCCTCGCGCGCCTTGAC
>CAYNOF010000213.1:0-7156 GCA_964398335.1 uncultured Rhizobiaceae bacterium | reverse complement strand
AGGACGACGTGGCGCAAGACCGGTTGATGGCGTTCTGGGTCGCGATGGCGACCGACCCGATGAAGCACGAGGCGTTCCTGCGCGACGGCGAGGCGGCGATGGATGCCGCCGGGCTCGACGCGGCCGAGCGCGCGGTGGTCAGGAGCGGCGATGCGCGCGCGATCTATTCGCGCCTGACCGACACCGCACTGCCGTCTTCGCCGACCCGGGCTGCGTTGCCGGGGAAGAGCTGATGGCCGACCGCGACGATCCGTTCGGCCGGAACGACCCGCCGGCGCGCCGCGGCGCGCTGGTGATCGTGGGCACCGGCATCCTGACCGTGGGCCAGATGACCACCGAGGCGGTGGCGTGGATCAAGCGCGCCGACAAGGTGCTCTATCTCGTCGCCGATCCGATCGCCGAGGGCGTGGTGCGCCAGCTCAATCCCGCCGGCGCGCAATCGCTGATGGATACCTACGTCCCCGACAAGGACCGCACCGATGCCTATGGCGGCATGGTCGAGCGCGTGCTTGCCTGCCTGCGCGCCGGCGACCTGACCTGCGCCGCCTTCTACGGCCATCCCGGCGTCTTCGTGTCGCCGGCGCACGAGATGATCCGCCGGGCGCGTGCCGAGGGTTTTGCGGCGCGCATGCTGCCGGGCATCTCGGCCGAGGATTGCCTGTTCGCCGATCTCGGCGTCGATCCCGGCATCCATGGCTGCCAATCGTTCGAGGCGACCGATTTCGTGCTCAACCGGCGCAGCGTCGATGTCAGCTCGGCGGTGGTGCTGTGGCAGATCGGCGTGTTCGGCTTCGCCACCCACAAGCAGGGCAGCTACGCGCTGCCGGCCATGCCGATCCTGATCGAGAAGCTCGAGCGCATCTATGGCACCCAGCATCCGATGTATCTCTACGACGCCGCGGTGCTGCCGGGCTGCCAGCCGATCATCCGCCAGATCGTCGCCGGCCAGCGGATGAGCGAGCCGCTGTCGGCCGCCTTCTCGCTCTACATCCCGCCGGCACGCACCGCCGAGCCCGACATGGACGCCTACAACCGCATGGTCGCGCTCAATACGGCGTATCAGGAAGAGCAGAAGGAATGAGCCCGCCGCACCGTCTGTGGCCGGCGTTGGTGGCAACCACGCTGGTCAACCTGCCGATGGGCTCGCTGTACGCGTTCAGCGTGTTCCTCAAGCCGCTGGAGCGTTCGCTGGGCGTCGGCCGCTCGGAGCTGGCGATCGTCTTCGCCACCGCGACCATCAGCTTCGCCGCCGGCATGAACATCGCGCCGCGCCTCTACCGCCTGGCCGCCGCACCGGTGCTGATCGCCGGCTACTGTGCGCTGAGCGCCTTCGGGCTCGGCGTGGCATCGCAGGCCGACGGGCTGGTGCTGCTGACCATCGGCTACGGCGTGCTGTTCGGCCTGGGCGGCGGTGCTGCGTTCATCGCCCTGCAGCAGGCGGTGAACATGATGGTCAAGGCGCACAAGGGCCTGGTGAACGGCTATGTGCTCAGCCTCTACCCGGGCGGCGCGGTGATCGCCGCGCCGATCTTCGGCTGGGCGGTGAAGAGCTGGGACGTGCGCCTGATCCTGGGCGGGCTGGGCGTCGTCGTCGCCATCGTCGGCGTATTGGCGACGGCCCTGACGCTCTATGCGCGCGCCCGGCTGGTGGAAGACGAGGTCGCCGCCGCCGCGAAGCCGGCGGGCCCGCCGGTCAGCGTCTTCTGGCGCCTGTGGTTCGTGTTCTTCCTCGCCGCCGCGGCCGGTCTCACCGTGCTGAGCCAGGCTGCCGGCATCTTCACCGCCTACGGCGCCTCGCCCGAGATCGCACTGGCGGCGACCACGGCGATTCCCGCCGCCATCGCCGCCGCGCGCCTGGGCGGCGGTTGGCTGGTCGACCGCTTCGCGATCCCGCGCGTGATGGCTGCGGCGCACCTGATCGCGCTCGCGGGCGCGATCGTGCTGTCGCTGTTCCCGGACCCGCTGGTCTCGACCGTGACCCTGGCGATGATCGGCATCGGCTACGGCCTGATCTCCGGCTCGGCTGCCGGCGCGATCGCGATGTACTGGCCGAGCAGCGAGTACGGCCGCATCGCCGGCCTGCTCTACATCGGCTGGTGCGTCGCCGCCGTCACGCTGCCGGTGCTGGCGGGCTACCTCTACGATCTCTCGGGCGGTTACCGCATCGCCGTGCTGGTCGCCGGCTGCGGCAACATCGTGGGCGCGTCGCTGGCGCTGTTCATGCCGGCAAGCCAGCGTCCTCGCGAATCATCATAGCGCCCTTCTCGCCGATCATGATGGTGGGCGCGTTGGTGTTGCCGGTGGTGAGCGTCGGCATGATCGAGGCGTCGATCACGCGCAGCCCGCCGATGCCGCGCACGCGCAGCCGCGAGTCGACCACCGCGCGCGGATCCTCGCCCATGCGGCAGGTGCCGACCGGGTGATAGAGCGTGTTGCCGGCGCGGCGCGCGTAGTCGGCGACGTCGAGCTCACTCTCGACCGACGGGCCGGGAATGATCTCGCCGGCGCTGTGCGCGGCCATCGACGGCGCGGCGAAGATGCGGCGCGTGTGGCGGAAGCCCGCGGTCATCACGCGCAGGTCCTCGGCGGCGGAGATGTAGTTGGGGCGGATCGCCGGCTTGGCCATCGGATCGGTGCCCGTCGCCATGATCGTACCGCGGCTGTCGGGCCGCACGACGCAGATCGCCACCGTCATGCCCGACTCGCGCTCCAGCTCGCCGATGCGCATGGGATCGGAGCTGGCCGGCGTGAACAGCAATTGCAGGTCGGGACTCGCCAGCCCCTCGCGGCTGCGGCAGAAGACCTGCGCGCTGGTCACGCCCATGGTCAGCGCGCCCCTGCCGGTGACGACGTAGCGGATGGTCTCGCCGACGACGCGCGCGCCGCGCGCGAGGTTGTTGAGCGACACCAGGTCCTTCACGCGGTGCGAGATGCGGATCACGTAGTGGTCGATCAGGTTGGCGCCGACGCCGGGCGAGTCGAGCACCACGGGCGCGCCGATGCTCTTGAGGTGCCCGGCCGGGCCGATGCCGGAGATCTGCAGCAGGTGCGGCGAGTTCACCGCGCCGCCGCTGACGATCACCTCGCGCGCGGCGCGGATCTCGCGGTCGACGCCGTTCTGGCGGAAGGCGACGCCGACGCATCTCGTGCCCTCGAACAGCAGGCGCGTGGCGACGGCGTTGGTCTCGACGCGCAGGTTGGTGCGGCCGCGCGCCTCCTTGAGGAAAGTCTGCGCGGTCGAGCCGCGGAAGCGGCCGCGCCGCGTCATCTGCGAATAGCCGACGCCTTCCTGGCTGTGGCCGTTGAGGTCGGGGTTGAAGGCGAAGCCGGCTTCCTGCGCCGCCTTCACGAAGAGATGGGTGAGCGGCAGGATGGTGCGGTAATCCTCGACCTTCAGCGGTCCGCCCTTGCCGCGCACCTCGGGGTCGCCCGGCTTGTAGTCCTCGGATTTCCTGAACAGCGGCAGCACGTCCTCGAAGCTCCAGCCGCGGCAGCCCATCTGCGCCCAGCCGTCGTAGTCGGTGGCGTTGCCGCGCACGTAGAGCATGCCGTTGATCGAGCTCGAGCCGCCCAGCACCTTGCCGCGTGGCCAGAAGATCGGCCGGTTGCCGCTGCCGGCCTCCGGCTCGCTCTCGTAGTTCCAGTTCATGCGCCGGTTGCGCAGCAGCGTGCGCACGCCGGCGGGGATATGGATGAACGGATACCAGTCGGTCGGCCCGGCCTCGAGCAAGGTCACCGTCGCACCGGTCTCGCTCAGCCGGGAAGCGACGACGCAGCCCGCCGAGCCGGCGCCGACGACGACGAAATCCGCGTTCATCGGCTCACGCGACCTTTTCCAGCTTCTGCAGCGAGCGCAGGAATTTCGGCATCGGCTGGCCGGGATGCGAGCTCGGCCAGTTGGTGTAGCTCACCTCGCCGACATAGATGTCGCCCTTCGAATCGACGGCGAGGCCGTGCGGCGAGAGGAACCGGCCGGCCTCGAGTCCCGGCCCGTGCTCGCCGCCCAGCCGCGCGATGGTCTTGCCCTTCTTGTCGACGATGCTCAGGCGCGGGCCGAGATTGGTGTGCTTGCTGTTGACCGGCATGCCCGGCCCGAGCTCGCCGATGATGAAGTTCGGGTTCTTGCCGCCGCCGGCGCAGCAGTACAGCGCGCAAGGCCGGTGCATGTTGTTCCACTGCAGCTCGTACTTGCCGTTGCCGTCGAACACCTGCACGCGGTGGTTCTCGCGATCGGCGACATAGACCCAGCCGTCGTCGTCGGTGGCGATGTTGTGCGGGATGTTGAACTCGCCGGGATCGGTGCCGGTGGTGCCCCAGCACATCAGGTGGCGGCCGCTCGGGTCGTACTTGTGGACGCAGGAATTGCCGTAACCATCGGAGACGTAGATCTCGCCCTTGGGCGACAGCGCCGTGTGGGTGCAGCGGTTGAACGGCTTCTGGCTGAGGAAGGGCGCCGGCTGGTTGGGCACGCCGATGGTCAGCAGCACCTTGCCGTCGGTGGTCACCTTGCGCACGGTGTGGTCGCCGTCATCGGTGCAGTACAGCGTGTCGTCGCTGTCGATGTCGATGCCATGGGCGCGGCTGAACAGGCCCTCGCCCCAGGAGCGCAGGAAATTGCCGTTGCGGTCGAACACCATCATCGGGTGCAGGCCGCGGTTGAAGACATAGACGTTGTCCTTGCTGTCGACCGCGACCGCCGCGACGTCGCGGAACTCCCAGCCGTCGGGCAGCCTGGCCCAGTTCTCGACCACACGGTAGCGATGCTCGCCCGAGCCCAGGATGACTGACATGGCCGTTCCTCCCTCCACTGCCTCACCCCGAGGAGGCGCGAAGCGCCGTCTCGAAGGGTGGGCTTCAAACCCGGTGTGCGGCCCATGCTTCGAGACGGCCGCCGCGCGGCCTCCTCGGCATGAGGTCGAGGTCAGTTCCCCGCGAGGATGGCGTCGGAGATCTTCTCCGCCGTCATCAGGGTGGGGAAGTTGGTGTTGGCGCAGGGCACGATCGGGAAGATCGAGGCGTCGACCACGCGCAATCCCTGCACGCCGCGCACGCGGCCCGAGTTGTCGGTGACCGCCATCGGATCGTCGTTGCGGCCCATGCGGCAGGTGCACGAGGCGTGCCACACGCCGATCGCCGCCTGGCGCACGAAGGCCTCCAGCGCATCGTCGTCGCTCATCACCTGCTCGAAGGTGAAGCCTTCGACGACGTACTTCTCGATCATGTACTTGCGCAGCGCCGCCGGGCCGTCGAGGAACTTGGCGATGATCGCGGTGAGGATCTTGTTCTTGGTGTTGACCACGCCGATCTTGCGCACGCGGTCGGAGTAGGACGCCGGGAACGGGTTGTCGGTCACCGCCTTGAGCGGCTCGAGCATCTGCAGCGCCGCCATCCGTTTGAAGCCGGTCTTCAGCCGGTCGAGGTCGCGCGTGTCCGACAGCAGGTTGAACTCGACGATCGGCTCCTGGCGGTAGTCACGACTGGCGAGCTGCACCTGCCCGGTCTCGGAATAGGTGCGGTTGATGAAGGTCAGCAGCGAGGCGATCTGCTCGCCCACCGCGTGCCACGCCGACTTGCTCACGACGGCGACGAACATGTCGCCCTTGGGAATGCCCGGCATGTCCGAGGAGTAGCGGATGCCGACATGGATGTGGCGCCTGGTGTGCTCGTTCATGCGCGCGTTGGGGCGGATGTACGAGGACAGCGAGATCGAGGGATGGTCCATCAGCCGCTGGCCGACGCCGGGCAGGGCGGAGACCACCTCGATGCCCATGTCGCGCAGATGCCCGACCGGGCCGATGCCCGCGCGCAAGAGATGCGCCGGCGAATGGATCGCGCCGGACGACAGGATGATCTCGCGGCCGCGGAACTCGGTGTCCGAGCCGTTGACCGAGGCGGTGACGCCGACGCAGCGCGTGCCGTCGAACAGCAGCGACTTCACCTGCGTCTCGGTCGAGATCGTGAGGTTGGGCCGCTTGCGCGTGGTGGCGTCGAGATAGCCCATCGCCGCCGAGACGCGCTGCTCCTCGGCGTTGGAGTGCGTCACCGGGAAATAGCCGTCGACGAACTCGCCATTCTGATCGGGCAGGAACGTCATGCCCGAGAGCTTGCACGCCTCGCCGACCGCCTGCGCGTGCCTGGTCCAGTGCTCGACCGGGATGCGACGGACCGGGATGCGGCCCTCCTTGCCGTGCCACGGCCCGTCGAAATCGAGATCGCGCTCGACCTTCTTGAAATAGGGCAGCACGGCGTCCCAGCCCCAGCCCTCGGCGCCGCGGTTGACCCACTCGGCGTAATCGGTGGGCGCGCCCCTGTTCGCCATCTGGCCGTTGATCGAGGAGCCGCCGCCCAGCACGCGCGCCTGCTCGTACTTGCGCAGCGGCGGGCGGTTCTCGTGCGGATTGTTGTGGCTGACGAGCTGGGTGTGGACCTTGAGCTCGGTCCAGTGGAAGCGCGGATCGAAATACGCCGTGCCGGAGTACGAGTCGCGGATCTCCGGCGGCTCGTTGCCCGGCGGCGTGTCCTGGCCGGCCTCGCACACCAGCACCTTGTTGCTGCTGCGCGCCGACAGCCGGTTGGCCAGCACCGAACCCGCCGAGCCGCCGCCGACGATGATGTAGTCGTAGATCACGGGTGCTCTCCCGGCTCAGTCGATCGGCACGAAGATGCAGTGGCGGATCTTGCCGGCGATCGCCTTGGATTTGTGGCCCTGGCCGGTGACGTCCTCGACCAGGATCACCTCGCCGGCGCCGATCACGCGCGCCTCGCCGTCGCCGGCGGTGATCTCGACGCCGGCGTCGAGGTTGATGATGTATTGCCGCCGCGGCGCGGGGTGCCAGTCGAGGTCGTAGGTCGGCTGCACCTTGCGGAAGATGATGCCCGTGGCCGGCAGCCGCTTGCTGAGCTGGCCGGCCCGGGTGGTCTCGGCCCACTCGACCTCGATGTCGCGGAAATGCGAGATGCCTTGGGCGTCGACGTACAGATTATGGATGCGCACGACCTTGTCTCCCGTCGCTTGTTGGCGTTCCGTCCCGCCCCGATCATAGCGTACTGTATTGCCTGGCAAGGCAGCACGATCGCATAGCTGGGGGCGCGCGCCCCCCCGGGCGCGCCGGGGGGGCGCCCACCACCCCCCCCCGCGTGGGGGCCCCCCCCCCGC
>CAYNOF010000212.1:0-1861 GCA_964398335.1 uncultured Rhizobiaceae bacterium | reverse complement strand
TGTTGAGGTACTGCACCGGCCGCCAGCCGATCTCCGCCGCCTTGCGCATCGCCTGGGCGGCGAATTTCGGGCTCGCGATGTTGAAGAAGACGGTGGCGCCGGAATCCTTGAGCTGGATCACCTGCGAGTCGACCGTCGGATCGGTGACCTCGTAGGTCACGTGCTTGACGACCTTGTCGACGTCCTTGCCGAGGCCGTCCTTGAAGCCCTCCCAGTAATCCTTGCCGTAATCGTCGTTCTGCATCAGCACGGCGATCTTCGGATCCTTGACGGTGGCCAGAAGGTGCTTGGCGTAGATCACCGCCTCGGTGTGGTAGTCGGGCTGGAAGCCCATCGTCCACGGATACTCCTTGGGCTTGCCCCACTTCGACGCGCCGGTCGCCACGAAGAGCTGCGGCACTTTCTTCTGGTTCATGTACTTGTGGATCGCCGTGTTGGTCGGCGTGCCCAGCGTATTGAAGGTGCACAGCACCTTCTCCTGCTCGACCAGCTGGCGCACCACTTCCACCGTCTTGGGCGGGCTGTAGCCGTCGTCCAGCGTGATGAACTTCACCTTGCGGCCGTTGATGCCGCCCTGGTCGTTGACCATCCTCCAGTACGACTCGATCGCCTTGCCGATCACGCCGTAGGACGAGGCCGGACCGGAGTACGGGTTGGTGTGGCCGATCTTGATCTCGCTGTCGGTCGCACCGTCATCGTATTTCGCCCCGGCCTTCTGCGCGAAAGCGGGGCTGAGAAGGTACAGCGCAGGCGATACCGCCGCGCTGCCCAAGAGCAGGCGTCTGGTAGTCTTCACGTCTATCCTCCCTGTGTGCCGAAACTTGACGCTCGGTCACACCGGGAGCATGGGCCTGTTGCCCAGCGGAGTCGAATCGCGGACGCGTGAAGGACGCCGCCGGACGGGGTCCGGCGGCGTCGATCCGGAGTTCAGGTGCTCTCGTTGTGCATCACGTCGCCGAACAGCTCCCAGGTCTCGCCCGTGAAGCGCGCCAGACGGATCGCCTGGAGCGGGTAGAAGTCGGTCGGGCTGGTGCTGACGGTGATGCCGGGCAGCAGCAGCGGCAGCTTGTACTTCTGGTGATTGGCGGCCTGCTTCATCAGGTTCTCGCGCGTCAGCAGGTCGCCGCACTTCTTCAAGGTCTCGGCCATCAGCGACGACACGGCGTAGGCGAAGATGTAGCCGGCGTCATCGGTGTTGGCGCCGGGCATGTACTTGGCCATGAACGCGCGCCACGTCTTCATGTCCTCATGATCGTTCCACTGCTTGTCCGTCGCGTCCATCAGGTACAGGCCGGTGATGATGCCCTGGCTGTTCTCGAGGCCGGCGGGCTTGAGCGTGGCGGCGACCGAGGACGACACGTTGTTCAGGTAGTGCACCGGCTTCCAGCCGAGATCGGCGACCTTGCGGATCGCCTGCGCGGCGAATTTCGGGATCGCGATGTTGAAGAAGACGTTGGCGCCCGAATCCTTGAGCTGGATGATCTGCGAGTCGACCGTCGGGTCGGTGGTCTCGTAGGTCACGTGCTTGACGACCTTGTCGGCGTCCTTGCCGAGGCCTTCCTTGAAGCCCTCCCAGTAGTCCTTGCCGTAGTCGTCGTTCTGCATCAGCACGGCGATCTTGGCGTCCTTGACGGTGGCCAGGACATGCTTGGCGTAGATCACGCCCTCGGTGTGGTAGTCGGGCTGGAAGCCCATCGTCCACGGGAACTCCTTGGGCTTGCCCCACTTCGAGGCGCCGGTGGCGACGAAGAGCTGCGGCACCTTCTTCTGGTTCATGTAGCGGTGGATCGCCGTGTTGGTCGGCGTGCCCAAGGTGTTGAACAGCGCCAGCACCTTCTCCTGCTCGACCAGCTGGCGCACC
>CAYNOF010000211.1:0-5761 GCA_964398335.1 uncultured Rhizobiaceae bacterium | reverse complement strand
TAACGAAGCGCGCAGGCTCTATGACCGCGTGGCTACACTGACCGAGTATGTCCGATACGACATCGCCCTTCCCTGAAGCGCGAAACCTCGACGATCTGAATCCAGCGTCGATGAAGGCGTTCCGGACCTGGCTCCTCGCCGAGCGTCGACGGTGAGCATCGAGCGGTACGCAAACGCGCGTGAGCTATAGGAAGTCTTTCTATAACTCACGCCTGACTGGCAGGACTAAGGCGCGGCGCCGTTGCCGAGCGGCACCTTCACACCGCCCTCGTGCAGGTGGCACGAGGCGAAGTGGCCGGGCACGATCTCGCGCAATTCAGGCACGTCGACCTTGCAGCGCGGCATCGCGTAGGGGCAACGCGTGTGGAAGTGGCAGCCGGCCGGCGGGTTGATCGGGCTGGGCACATCGCCGGTGAGGATCACGCGCTTGCGGCCGCGGGCGCTCGACTTCGGGATGGGAACCGCCGAGAGCAGCGCCTCGGTGTACGGATGCAGCGGCATCTCGAACAGGCTCTGCTTGTCGGTCATCTCGACGATGCGGCCGAGATACATCACCGCGACGCGGTGGCTGATGTGTTCGACCACCGCCAGGTCGTGCGCCACGAAGAGGTAGGAGAGGTTGAGCTCCTCCTGCAGGTCCATCAGCAGGTTGATGATCTGCGCCTGGATCGACACGTCGAGCGCCGAGACCGGCTCGTCGCCGACGATCAGGTCGGGGTTGAGCGCCAGCGCGCGGGCGATGCCGATGCGCTGGCGCTGGCCGCCGGAGACTTCGTGCGGGTAGTTGTCGATCGCCTCGGGGCGCAGGCCGACGCGGTCGAACAGGGCGGCGACCCGGTCCTGGCGTTCCTGCACCGTACCCACCTCGTGGATGGTCATCGGCTCGCCGACGATCTCGCCGGCGCTCATGCGCGGGTTCAAGGACGCGTACGGGTCCTGGTAGATCATCTGCATGCGCCGGCGATAGGGCAGCAGCGATTCGCGATCGAGATGGGTGATGTCCTCGCCCTCGACGCGGATCGAGCCGTCGGTCGGCTCGAGCAGGCGCAACAGCGTGCGGCCGACCGTGGACTTGCCGCAGCCGCTCTCGCCCACCAGGCCCAGCGTCTCGCCGCGGTTGATGCTGAAGGACACGCCGTCGACGGCGAAGACCTGCCCCGACACGCGCGAGAAGAAGCCCTTGTGGATCGGGAAATGCTTCTTGAGGTCCCTGACCTCGAGCAGCGGTGCGCCGGCCTCGCTCATGACGCACCCGACAGCAGCTTGTCGGCGTGCCAGCAGGCGACGAAATGGCCGGGCTTGTGCTCGGAAAGCGGCGGCACCACGCGCGTGCAGTGTTCGGTGGCGAAGCCGCAGCGCGGCGCAAAGCTGCAGCCTGATGGCAGCTTGAACAGCGAGGGCACCATGCCCTTGATCTCGGCCAGCCGCGGCCGCGTCCGGGTCTTGCGGGCGGCGGCATCGAGATGCGGGATCGAGCCCAGCAGGCCCCTGGTATAGGGATGGCCGGGATTGTCGAACAGGTCCCTGCCCGGCGCCTCCTCGACCTTGCGGCCGGCATACATCACCACCACGCGGTCGGCGTTCTCGGCCACCACGCCCATGTCGTGGGTGATCAGGATGATCGCCGTGCCGGTGGTCTCCTGCAGCTCGCGCATCAGGTCGAGGATCTGCGCCTGGATGGTGACGTCGAGCGCGGTGGTCGGCTCGTCGGCGATCAGCACCTTGGGATTGCAGCTGAGCGCCATGGCGATCATCACGCGCTGGCGCATGCCGCCCGACATCTGGTGCGGATAGGCATGCGCGCGCTTCTCGGGCTCGGGGATCGACACCCGCCTGAGCATGTCGACGGCGCGGTCCCACGCATCCTTCTTCGAGAGCCCCTGGTGCAGCGCCACCGCCTCGGCGATCTGCGTGCCCACGGTGTAGAGCGGATTGAGCGACGTCATCGGCTCCTGGAAGATCATCGAGATCTCGTTGCCGCGGATGCGCTCCATCTCGGCGTCGCTGAGCTGCAGCAGGTTGCGCCCCTGGAAGCGCACCGCGCCGCCGACGATGCGGCCCGGCGGGCTGGCGACCAGGCGCAGGATCGACAGCGCCGTGACGCTCTTGCCGCAACCCGACTCGCCGACCACGCCCAGCGTCTCGCCGGCTTTCAGCGCATAGGACACGCCGTCGACGGCGCGCACCTGGCCGATGGCGGTGAAGAAATGGGTCTGCAGGTCCTCGACCTGCAGGACCATCTGCGCCGGCGTCTCCGACACGCCGGGTACAACCGACGCTGACTCGCGAGCATTCAACGCGAGACTCCCTGAAATTTATCGTGATAGCCTTTGGCCCAATACGAGATGGGCAAAGCCATCTGAGCACAATGTGCTGAGGTCTGTAAAAGACCATTTGGGAGGATACGTCATGAAGAGGGAGTCCGAGTCCAAGCGTACGCGTGTCGGTCGTCGTCGGTTCATGCAGGGCGCGGCCGCGTTGGGCGGCATGAGCGTCTACGGCTTGCCATGGGGTGCCTGGGCGCAAAACGTGCCCAACGAGTTCGACGGCACGAAATTCCAGCTCGCCGCACCCGAGCCCAATCCGAAGCGCGGCGGCGTGCTGCGCTACGCCATCACCTCCCGCCCGCCGCATTTCGACTTCCACCAGTCGGGCACGATCAACAGCCTGGGCTCGCAGGGCTGCATGTTCGACAACCTCGTGCGGCGCGATCCGCGCGATTCCGGCAAGACCATCATCCCCGACCTGGCGCACAGCTGGGAGATCGCCAAGGACGGCAAGACCTACACCTTCCACCTGCGCAAGGACGTGCTGTTCCACGACGGCGCGGAGTTCACGGCGGAGGACATCAAGGCCACCTACGACCGCATCCGCAAGCCGCCGGCGGGCGTCAGCATCCCGCGCAGCACGCTGTTCACCACGGTGAGCGAGATCAACGCGCGCGACAAGTACACGGTGGAGTTCAAGCTCGGCGAGGCGCGTCCGGCCGCCTTCATGATGGCCGCCTTCGCCAGCGGCTGGAACGGCATCGTGCGCAAGAAGACGCTGGAGGACAACCAGTACAACCTGCGCCGCGTCGTCGACATCCCCGGCACCGGCCCGTACAAGAGCAAGCGCCGCGTCGAGAACGAAGTCTGGGTGATGGAGAAGAACGCCCAGTACTGGAACAAGGGCCTGCCCTATCTCGACGGCATCGAGTTCTACCACGCGCTGCCGTTCTCGCCCGAGCTCGGCTCGGCGCTGCTGTCCAACCGCGTCGACTACGGCCGCATCGTCGATCCGGTGACGGCGCGCAAGGCGGCGCAGACGCCGGGCATGTCGACCACCGCGTTCTACCAGTCGGTCATCCAGGGCACCTGGATGAACAACCGCAAGAAGCCGCTCGACGATCCGCGGGTGCGCCGCGCCGTGCATCTGTGCCTCGACCGGCCGGTGCTGGTCGACGTGGTCAAGGACGTGGCGCCGATGATGATGGGCGGCATGATCTATCCGTTCTCCGACGTTGCCACGCCGCTGCCCGAGCTGAAGAAGCGGCTGGGCTACCAGGACGACACCACGGCGGCGGTCAAGGAAGCGCAGGCGCTGATGAAGGCCGCGGGCTACGGCTCGGGCTACAAGGGCACGCTCGACTACCTCGTGCGCGAGGTCGCCAGCTTCAAGCTGTGGGCGCAGGCGGTGCAGGCCATGCTGCAGCAGGGCCTGGGACTCGAAGTCAAGCTGCGCACGGTGGTCGAGTCGGTGTGGTTCGACGACATCAAGTCGGGCAATTTCGACCTCGCCATCGGCGCGGTGGTCTCGACCCTGCTCGATCCGTCCGACTACTTCAACGCCTGGTACAAGAAGGACGGGCCGCAGAACTACGGCTTCTGGGACAACGCGGCGTTCAATGCGCTGTTGCCGCAGATCGACACCGAGACCGACAGCGCCAAGCGGCTGGCCCTGATCCGCAAGGCCGAGGACATCATGGAGCAGGACCCGCCGGTGCTGCCGGTGTCCTGGGAGAAGATCAACGACGTCTGGTTCAACTACGTGAAGGGCCACAATCCGAAGGAGTATTTCGGCATCTACGACTGCGTGCGCTTCGACACGTTCTGGCTCGACAAGTAGTGCTAACCTCACCCTGAGGAGCGCCCGCGGGGCGCGTCTCGAAGGGTGGGCAACGGACACGGTGTGGTGCCCATGCTTCGAGACAGCCGCGCTGCGGCCCCCGCGGCATGAGGTGAGGAATGCACGACATCGACGTTCTGATCGCAGGCGGTGGTCCGGTAGGGCTCACCGCCTCGATCTTGCTCTCGCGCCACGGCGTGCGCTCGCTGCTGGTCGAGCGCCACCCCGGTACCGCGATCCAGCCCAAGTCGCGCGGCATCAACCCGCGCACCATGGAGCTCTACCGGCAGTGCGGCGTCGAGGACGCGATCCGCGAAGCCGGCCTGCCGACCGAGCGCACCGGCCTGATCGTCTGGGCCGAGTCGCTGGCCGGCAAGGAGATCGAGCGCCGCGTGCCAGGTCGCGCCGCGCCGGCCAACATGGCGATGTCGCCGGTGCGCAACTGCCTGTGCGCCCAGGACGACCTCGAGCCCGTGCTGCGCCGCTTCGCCGAGGACGCCAAATTGGGAGAGCTGCGCTTCGGCACCGAGCTCACGGCACTGACCTACGACGACTCCGGCGTGCGCGCGGTGCTGCACGATCGCACCAGCAACACCGAGAGCGTGGTCCGCGCCCGCTACCTGATCGCCGCCGAGGGCGCGCAGAGCCGCGTGCGCCGACAGCTCGGCGTGAAGATGCTCGGCGAGGAGCGCGTCTACGACAGCGTCAACATCCTGTTCCACGCCGACCTGCGCCGATGGGTCGAGCATCGCCCCGCCGCGCTGTACTTCATCGAGCAGCCCGAACTGCGCGGCACCTTCCTGACCATCAACGGCACCGATCGCTGGGGCTTCCTGATCCATAGCCTCAGCCAGTACGGCTTCAAGCCGGAGGACTTCACGCCGGAGCTTTGCGCGCGGCTGGTGCGCCAGGCCGTGGGCGTGCCCGACCTGCCGATCTCGATCCTCGGCGTCTCGCCCTGGGTCGCCTCGGCGATCGTCGCCGACCGCTATCGCGACGGCCCGGTCTTCCTCGCCGGCGACGCGGCGCACGAGATGCCGCCGACCGGCGGCTTCGGCCTCAACACCGGCGCGCAGGACGTGCACAACCTCGCCTGGAAGCTGGCCGCGGTGCTGAAGGGCGGCGCCGATCCCGCACTGCTCGACAGCTACCACGCCGAACGCCAGCCGCTCGCCGAGACCATCACCAAGGCCGCCCTCGCCAACGCACTCTCGATGGGCCGCACCACGCGCGCGACCTCGGCCGTGCTGCCGCGCCGCGAGTTCCTCAACGAACAGGGCCTGATCTTCGGCATCACCTACACCTCGAATGCCGTGATCCCCGACGGCACGCCGCCGGTCACCGTCGCCGATCCCACCACCGAATACGCCCCCAACGCGCGGCCCGGCAGCCGCGCCCCGCATGTCTGGCTGCAACGCGGCGAGCAACGCCTGTCGACCATCGACCTGTTCCGCACCCAGTTCACCCTGCTCGCCGGACGCGACGGAAACGCCTGGATCGACGCCGCGCGCAAGACGGCGTGGCCGTCCTGGCCGCCTTTGCTCGCCTACCGCATCGGCGCCGACCTCACCGACCCCGACAACAAGTGGCACACGGTCTACGGCGTGCAGCCCGACGGTGCCGTGCTTGTACGGCCCGACGGCTACGTCGCCTG
>CAYNOF010000210.1:0-2648 GCA_964398335.1 uncultured Rhizobiaceae bacterium | reverse complement strand
GTGGCTGGGTTCGCCGATCAATGCGCATGCGGACCTGCGGTGGCGGTCGATGCCCTATCTGCTCCTGCCGTGGGCCGCGCGCCTGGCGCGCGATCCGCGCATCCTCGACCGGGTCGAGGACCTGCTGGGACCGGACATCCTGATCTTCACCAGCACCTTCTTCATCAAGGAGCCGCACTCGCCGACCATTGCGGCGTGGCACCAGGACTCGACCTATTATGGGCTGGAGCCCAAGGAGGAGGTCGCGGTCTGGATCGCACTGACCGAGGCGAGCGAAGCCGCCGGCTGCATGGACGCACTGTCCTTCCACGGCAGGCCGCGCCAGCTCAGCCACGTCTCGCGCGTCGTCCAGAACAGCGTCAATCGCGCCGGCCAGGTCATCACCGAGCCGCTCGACGACAGCGCGCCGGTTGCCATGCCGCTCGAGCCCGGCTGGTTCTCCATGCATCACGGGCTCTGCCCGCACCGGTCCGGCCCCAACACCTCATCGCATCGCCGCATCGGCCTGGGGCTGAACTACATCCCGGCTCATGCGCGGCCATCCGGCTCGATCCGACAAGCCGCCTTGCTGGTTCGCGGGACCGATCGCTACGGGCATTTCGAGCCCGCCGCCTGGCCGAAGGACGAGCTGGGCGAGACCGAGCTGAAGGTCCATGAGCGGGCCATGAGCCTCTACCGTGATGCGTATCTCGAGGAAGAGGCCAAACATGCCAGGCGCGCGGCTCATCCGGCGCAGGCGTAATGATCGTTGGGGAGGAGAAAACATGAAACCGGGGAAGTGGGTCGTTGCCGTGCTGCTGTTGCTGTGCGGCACGGTGGGGGCGAGCGCGCAGGACTATCCGAGCCGTCCCGTTACACTGGTGGTGCCGTTTGCCGCCGGCGGGCCGGGCGACATCATCGCCCGCCTGGTTGCGGAAGCGATGCGCCGCAGCCTGGGACAGGAGGTCATCGTCGTGAACGTCGGCGGCGCCGGCGGTACGATCGGCACGGCGCGCGTCGCCCAGGCGAAGCCCGACGGCTACACCATCCTGCTGGGTCACACCGGCCAGGCGACCAGCGTGAGCCTCTACAAATCCCTGACCTACGATCCCGTCGAAAGCTTCGAGACGATCGGCCTGGTCACCGAGGTGCCGATGACCATCGTCGGCAAGTCCGGTTTCGCGCCGGCCGACCTGAAGAGCCTCGTTGAGTACATCCGCGCGCGCCCCGATGGCGTCAATTACGCGCATTCGGGACTGGGCTCCGTGGCGCATCTGTGCGGGCTGATGTTCATGGGCGCGACGAAGACCAAGATGGCGTTCATCCCCTACAAGGGCGGCGGCGAGGTGATGAAGGATCTGCTGGCCGGCCGGATCGACGTCTATTGCGAGCCGGCGACCGGCACCACTGCCCAGATCCAGGCCGGCAAGATCAAGCCCTACGCCGTCACGACGAAGCGCCGGGTGGCGACGTTGCCGGATGTGCCCACGACCGCCGAGGCGGGTTTTCCCGAGATCGGCATCACCACCTGGTACGGTCTCTACGCGCCCAAGGGCACGCCTTCGGCTGCCATCAACGCGCTGGCGACCGCCCTGCAGGCCGCGCTCAAGGACAGCAACGTCGTGACGCGATTCGGCGAGCTCAGCATGGAACCCGTGCCGCAGGACCAGGCGACGCCGGCCGCCCTGGACGTAAAGCTGCGGGCGGAAGTGAAATACTGGTCGGCCCTTCTCAAGGAAGCCGGCGTACAGCCGGAATGATCAGCGCGGCCCGCGGACGAGCCTGGCGCCTTCGACCATCGCCGTCATCTTGCGTCGCGCCAGTCCGCGCGGCAGCGCGGAGAAGCCGCAGTCGGCGGTAATTCGCAAGCGCTCGGCCGGCGCGTGCTCGAGGCACTGTGCGATGCGCTCCGCGATCTTCTGCGGCGACTCGATGTGGAAGTTCTTCACGTCGAGCACGCCCACGCCGACGTCGAAGCGCTTGGCGAGCGCGCCGATGGTTTCGAGCTGCGCCATCTCGCGGTTGGCGAACTCCAGCGAGATCTCTTCCGCATCGAGCGTCGTCAGCGCCGGCACCAGTCGGGCGATGTCGCGGTCGGCCATCGGGCGGCCGGCGTTGTTGCCGAAGCAGACATGGACGCCGCGGCGCGCGGCGATGCCTGACGTGGCGCGATTGATCACCGCAACGCCATCTTCCAGCGACAGGCCGAAGGGCCGCTCCGGCAGGCCCGGTTCGTCGAGCTGGATGTAGTCGGCACCGGCGGCTACCAGTCCGGCGACCTCGCTGCGCACGATGGCCACCAGCTCATCGATAATCGCCCCGGTGTCGCGGCCGCCGGCCTCCATGAAGCCGGCGAAAGTGAGCGGGCCGGGCAGGGCGACCTTGAGGTGACGGCCGGGCGCCAGGCGTCTGAGCACCTTGAAGTCGTCGATCACGCCCAGCCCGTCGGGTGCGCTGACGACGCCATCGGGCGCGAAATGTGGCGCCATGTCGTAGCCCGGCACGCCGAGCTTGCGCAGCGGCGGCACGCGCTTCAGCCCGCGCAGCTTGCCGAAGACCTCGAAGACGAAGCGCTGCCGGCGCAGCTCGCCGTCGCTGTTGATGTCGAGGCCGGCCTCGATCTGGTCGGCGATGGCGATGCGGGTGGCGTCCTCGTACAGCTCGTCGAG